>NZ_BCVG01000239.1 GCF_001591625.1 Metabacillus fastidiosus NBRC 101226 | reverse complement strand
GGAAAATCCCCGCTGATAGAAGTTTCACTTTATCAGCTGCGAGCTATTATAATAAATCCCGCTGAAATTAAAAGAATGGCAATAATGTTCCATGTTAAATCATAAACAATAATATTTTCTACATAACGGATCTGATGTATCCGCATTACTTTATGCTGAATAATACCATCGTATAATTGAAATGCACCTGCTCCAATTAGTAAAGCTCCAACCCATCTGCTTAATACTAATGAATTTCGGCGCCTGAGATCAGCAAACATAAATAATCCGCCAATCGTTGCAAACCAGCTAAAAGCGTGAAAAAATCCATCTGACACTAGCCCGATCTGTGTTGTTGATCTGTCATAAAAATGATGCCACTGCAATAGCTGATGAAAAACAGCCTCATCAAAAAACGCAACTAAACCAAGACCAAATAAAACACCTGAGATAATATTACGTTTTCCATAGTTATTATCCATTAGAATCTCCTTTATCTGATCTGAAATTTTTAATTTCTAGGGGGATAAATATTTTATCCCAGCCTTAACGGGCAGTAAGACTCCCG
>NZ_BCVG01000238.1 GCF_001591625.1 Metabacillus fastidiosus NBRC 101226 | reverse complement strand
CAACCCTTAATTCATAGATTATTTGCGCTTTGTCCTGTTCTGTGACTTTTCCTTTTCTTGAATTAAGGCATGTAACTTTTTTAAGTAGGCATTCTCCATGCACAGTCGCTCATTTTCAGCTCGTAACGCTTCTTCTGAACCTTCTATCAGTTGATCTTTCTTTGGTTTTTTATTCATAGGTGGACGCCCCTTTTTCTTTGGTAGTAGAGCGTCAATCCCCTGTGTTTCAAATAAATCTTTCCAATTTCCAACTGTGGTAGAAGCAGGAATGTTAAACGCTAAAGCTGCTTCGTCGATGGACGCTCCCATCTCGTTTATATAATTAAGTACGTCCATTTTAAACTCAACAGAATAGTTTGTATAGGTTGTTTGAAAAGCTGCCAATCCATGTTCACGAAACTTCGCAATCCATTTTTTTAACATAGTCATATTTACATTCTGGTTTTGAGCTGTCACTTTAAAGGATTCTGTACCGTTAAGGTACGCATGAACAGCTGTTAATTTCGTTTCTAAAGAATATTTAGTCATAAAGAAACACCCCAATTGTTAGATTTT
>NZ_BCVG01000237.1 GCF_001591625.1 Metabacillus fastidiosus NBRC 101226 | reverse complement strand
GAGGGGGGCTTCATGCTTAGATGCTTTCAGCACTTATCCCTTCCGCACATAGCTACCCAGCGATGCCTTTGGCAAGACAACTGGTACACCAGCGGTGCGTCCATCCCGGTCCTCTCGTACTAAGGACAGCTCCTCTCAAATTTCCTGCGCCCACGACGGATAGGGACCGAACTGTCTCACGACGTTCTGAACCCAGCTCGCGTACCGCTTTAATGGGCGAACAGCCCAACCCTTGGGACCGACTACAGCCCCAGGATGCGATGAGCCGACATCGAGGTGCCAAACCTCCCCGTCGATGTGGACTCTTGGGGGAGATAAGCCTGTTATCCCCGGGGTAGCTTTTATCCGTTGAGCGATGGCCCTTCCATGCGGAACCACCGGATCACTAAGCCCGACTTTCGTCCCTGCTCGACTTGTAGGTCTCGCAGTCAAGCTCCCTTGTGCCTTTACACTCTACGAATGATTTCCAACCATTCTGAGGGAACCTTTGGGCGCCTCCGTTACATTTTAGGAGGCGACCGCCCCAGTCAAACTGCCCACCTGACACTGTCTCCCAGCTCGATAAGAGCTGCGGGTTAGAATTTCAATACAGCCAGGGTAGTATCCCACCAATGCCTCCACCGAAGCTGGCGCTCCGGCTTCCAA
>NZ_BCVG01000236.1 GCF_001591625.1 Metabacillus fastidiosus NBRC 101226 | reverse complement strand
ATGGCAGAAAGAACAATGTTTTATGGTAAAGGCGACGTATACGTATTCAGAACTTATGCAAACCCATTAAAAGGTTTAAAACAAATTCCAGAATCAAACTTCACTGAAAAGCACAACACAATTTTCGGTATGAACGCTAAAGTAGCACTTAAAGGTGAGCAACTTTTAACTTCTTTCACAGAAGGAGACAACAGCTTAGTAGTTGCTACTGACTCAATGAAAAACTTCATCCAACGTCATGCAGCATCATACGAAGGAGCTACATTAGAAGGTTTCTTACAATATGTGTGTGAAGCATTCTTAGCTAAATACTCTCATTTAGATGCAGTAAGATTAGAAGCAAAAGAATATGCATTCGACGACATTCAAGTTGGAACAGACAAAGGTGTTGTAACAAGTGATTTAGTATTCCGTAAATCACGTAACGAGTATGCAACTGCAACTGTTGAAGTAGCACGTACTGCTAGCGGAACAGAAGTTGTTGAGCAAGCAAGTGGAATTGCTGACATCCAACTTATCAAAGTAAGCGGAAGCTCATTCTACGGCTACATCATTGACGAGTACACAACATTAGCAGAAGCTACAGACCGTCCATTATACATCTTCTTAAACATCGGTTGGGCATATGAAAACCAAGACGATGCTAAAGGTGACAACCCAGCTAACTATGTTGCAGCTGAACAAGTTCGTGACATCGCAGCTT
>NZ_BCVG01000235.1 GCF_001591625.1 Metabacillus fastidiosus NBRC 101226 | reverse complement strand
TGGCAAATGTCTTTCCAACAATGACTAGCTGTTTTCCGTACCATTTGCATTTGTACTCTAACATCGTTCTGAAATGTGACCATGATGCTTCACTGATCGCTTTAGCAAGATTTCGATTCTTTAACATATTACTTACTGACAAATCTTCCATACCGATAATGTCGTGGTTTTTGACAAGTTCAGTTGAAATTTTGTCTAAGTAATCTTTTCTTGTGTTTGCAATCTTTTCGTGAATACGGGCTACTTTGATTTTAGCTTTATACCAATTAGACCCACCAATCGTTCTTCTGCTCATAATTCGCTGTGCTTTTGCTAATTTTTCTTCTAATGTACGAAAAAATGTAGGATTTGAGTAAGTGATTCCATCAGAAAGAATAGCAAAATCTTTAAGTCCGACATCAACGCCAATAGCTGAATTCGTTTTAGGCAACTCTGTCACTTCTGTTTCTGTTGCTATGGATACGAAATATTTACCAGAAGGGTTGCGTCTAATGGTTGCACTCATGATTCTTCCTGCCACCTCACGACTTTTCGCAAAACGAACCAAACCTAGTTTCGGCAACTTGATTTTATTTTCTGTTACAGCAATATTCCCATTCGTCTGTTTCGTCGTATAAGACTGAACAGGCTTTCTTTTCGATTTAAAGCGCGGTTCTTTGTTCTGTTTTTTATAGTATCGACTGTAAGAATCGGCTAAATTTTCAACCGATTTCTGCAAAGTG
>NZ_BCVG01000234.1 GCF_001591625.1 Metabacillus fastidiosus NBRC 101226 | reverse complement strand
AGCCTTGCAGAAATCGGTTGAGAACTTAGCCGATTCTTACAGTCGGTACTATAAAAAGCAGAATAAAGAACCACGCTTTAAATCGAAAAGAAATCCTGTTCAGTCTTATACGACGAAACAGACAAATGGAAATATTGCTGTAATGGACCGTCATATTAAATTACCGAAGCTAGGCCTTGTTCGTTTTGCCAAAAGTCGTGAGGTGGCAGGAAGAATCATGAGTGCAACCATTAGACGCAACCCTTCTGGTAAATATTTTGTGTCCGTAGCAACGGAAACAGAAGTGACAGAGCTGCCTAAAACGAATTCAGCTATTGGCATTGATCTAGGCCTAAGAGATTTTGCCGTTCTTTCTAACGGAGTCACTTACTTAAACCCTAGATTCTTCCGCACATTAGAAGAAAAATTAGCTAAGGCACAGCGAATCATGAGTAGAAGAATGATAGGCGGATCTAATTGGTACAAAGCGAAAATCAAAGTAGCCCGTATTCACGAAAAGATTGCAAATGCAAGAAAAGATTACTTGGACAAAATTTCAACTGAACTTGTCAAAAACCACGACATCATCGGTATGGAAGATTTGTCAGTAAGTAATATGTTAAAGAATCGAAATCTTGCAAAAGCAATCAGTGAAGCATCCTGGTCACAATTTAGAACGATGCTGGAGTACAAATGCAAATGGTACGGAAAACAGCTAGTCATTGTTGGAAAGACATTTGCAA
>NZ_BCVG01000233.1 GCF_001591625.1 Metabacillus fastidiosus NBRC 101226 | reverse complement strand
TTACTGCCCGTTAAGGCTGGGATAAAACTTCTGTATGAGAGGTCTATAATTTTACAAATACAGCTGTTTAATGAATAGAATTTGCCTTTCGGTAAGGCTCTTCTTTTACTAAATGTCCAGTTATGATTTTAAGAAAAAGAAAAGGAATGAACCAATCAAAGCCGGGAATAGGAAGAATGAAATAAAAATTCAGCAAATTTGCAAATAATATAAGGAGCATTGATATTGGTCTTTTTAAGTATAGGGGAGCTACATTAACTATAAGGACGGCAAGAAGGAATAGGATGTACCATTTCAATCCATACAGCCAATTGCCGCTATCAAACATTATTCCTATTATGAATGGATGAATGTGAACAAGGCTAAAAAGCCACTTATTTTTTAAAAATATACCGGTTGTTCCTTCATCCTTCTTAACAGAAGAGTGATAAAACCGCTTCGCTGAATTCAGGGAATTACTAATCATTCCTCCTCCGATATCAAAAGCTATGAGAAAAGCCGTAATCATCTGAAAGTAATTCCATTCTACTTTGCTCGTAAAAATAAAATAAGCAAGTAATAGTGGAATTACTATACTGCCTGCATACCCGATGATTTTTTCTTCTAAATAAGCTCCAGTACCGTTGATAAAATCAGGCTTTCCTTTATAATCCCACATGACTTTTGTATTCTTCTCCATCTGCATGATTCTCCTTTTTCATTTATCCCAGCCTTAACGAGCAGTAA
>NZ_BCVG01000232.1 GCF_001591625.1 Metabacillus fastidiosus NBRC 101226 | reverse complement strand
TAATAAAAGATTTCACCATTTTTTAACCATCCAGTTGACTGTTATTTTCGCCATCCATTTTTAATTGGATGGTTAAAAATAAGGAGATGTGGATGGTGTCCAACAGCAAATAATGAGATATACTCTGTTGTAAATAAATTAGACTTCCTGTAAAGATACTAGCGGTTATTGTATTATAATTAGGGGAGACATGAATTTTTACATAAGATCATAATGAATGAAAGCGTACGATTTTCTTATTTCTTTACAAGTCAGATGAGCGCTTCTTGAGTGAGTATCTGGCGACCAAGTTTTGAGAAAGTCCTATTAAACAGTCATAAGTAAGATCTTATGAACTCAAATAAAAAAGATGAGGGGAATTTTAAAAATGGAATTTACAATGAAAAAAGAAGGCGGATATACTACTGACTTTTCATATGGACGGATTGATATTTCTGGTGACGGAGAAAATGGATTTAAACCCGTTGATCTTTTTGTTGCTTCTATCGCAGTTTGCAGCGGAGGAATGCTTCGTAAAATTTTTGATAAAATGAGAATTGATATAACTGATTTACACGTTGCGGCTGAAGGTGAACGTAATATGGAAGAAGCAGGACGATTTGAAAAAATCAATATTCACTTTCGTATTACAGGAAAAGATTTAAATACAGAGAAAGTCGAGAAAGCAATGGCACTCTCAAGAAAAAACTGTTCCATGACACAAAGTGTAATCGGAAATATAGAAGTTGCAGAAACATATGAAATTATTAGCGAGTGAAAAGAGGATGTCCCAAAAGGGTAAAAAGCAACCCTTTTGGGACATCCA
>NZ_BCVG01000231.1 GCF_001591625.1 Metabacillus fastidiosus NBRC 101226 | reverse complement strand
AAAACTATTGGTATGTTTATCAAAACACTCGAAACAAATAGAATAAAAATCTTTTTTCTCTTTCTTCAAAAAATCAAATTCCCACGTTTCAAGCTCTAAATAACTTACTTTCTCTTTCGTTTCTTTTTTACATAATTCGCAAGTTGTTTCCATTATAAAAACCCTTTCATACATCTACCTTTTGTTTTTTTCTAGCTGGCGATCTTTAATTCTTTTTAAACGCCCATGATATTTCATTATGTTCGCTTGGGATTGCTTGGCATCTTCACTAGTAGGTTGTAAATTAGATATATCCCAATAATTAACAATTACATCTAATACTTGGTCAAAATATTGTAGTGGGCCATAATTAGCATCTGCTGCAATGGTTTTCATTCTATCGTTAAAGTCTGGCATAACGGCGCCTGGCATAGAAAAATTAATAATGACATTCTCAAAATAAACAATGAAATTCGGATCAAGTTCCAGATGTGCTTTTACTGTGTCGCGATAGAATGCATAATGAAGTGCTTCATCTTTCGCTAAACGTCGAAGTAATGTTGCTAAATCTTTGTCGTGCGGACTTGCTATTTTAGCTACATTATTATAAAAAACGAGAGTAGCCAACTCTTGCAATGAAGTATAAGCCATTGTTGCTAAAGGGTTAGTAAAGTCTGGAAACCAACCACTTTCCACTACTCTTCTTCTTAATTCATGCAATCTTGTTGGATTTACATTTCGTGTCACCAATAAATATGTTTCAAGTAAGTTAGAATGCTGGTCTTCTTCAGCCGTCCAAGTGCGTACGAAATCACTTATTACTTCCATTGAATTCTTAAATGTATAATCCAAATGTGAAGTATACCAAGGTAAATTC
>NZ_BCVG01000230.1 GCF_001591625.1 Metabacillus fastidiosus NBRC 101226 | reverse complement strand
GTATGGATTGGTCATGACGATAATGAAATAAATATACCGTATATTAGATGTAACCATGAAGAATTATCTCTAAATCATCTGGTACAAATGTACAACTGGAACCATGAAAAATATAAAGAACAATATTGTATAGTATTAGAAAGATAAAGAAATAAATAATTCTTGTTGAACTAACGGGGGCTTTACTTTAACAAGTAACTAAAAGGATCTTCAATGAAAGACCCTTTTTTACTGCTTAAAATGTGAATTATGTTAACTAGATTATAAAATAATAGGTAATTTGAAAAATATTTATGTTTCAATTTCGTTACAATGGGTATATAAAGGTTTGGTGAGTATTGGATAGTGGTATATAAGGAAGTTGGGCTGCTATGGATGCATATTTAAAAAGATTTGTTGTTTATTGTCCAAACATTGATAGTGAGGTTAATCAAGAAGTTAGTTTCAGGATTGTAGATGGTAAACGAGAGTTTTATACTACTTGTACTGGTATAAAAGAGATTTGTCTTAATTGTCCTATTGTTCAATGTGATAGCAGTAAGATTGTTGATTGAAACTGGCTTGTTCTAAAGGTGATAATATTTTAATTGATATTTTAGTTATATGGATCTTGTTTATTCAAAAAACACACTCAAAAGGAGAGTGTGTTTTTTGAATAACTAAACTAACGACTTGGAGTCAGTTTAACTAGCTAATCTTAATTATAGTTTTAGCTAAGTTCATTTTTTTATACAAAAATAAGATAAGGATCTTTAGCTGAAATGTCCTTTTTACTGTTTAAAATGTTTTTTATATTAATTAGAAATGTATAGTTTTTGTATTTAAGCTTTGATAATGGGGAAGTTGGGATGGCTCGAAATATGATTTATATGATTAAAGAGGAGTGTGATTTTAGTGTAGGAGGATGGAGTTTAATGTGGATTTTAGTATCTTTATCTGAAATGAGAGTCATGTT
>NZ_BCVG01000228.1 GCF_001591625.1 Metabacillus fastidiosus NBRC 101226 | reverse complement strand
GAAAAACCCCCACTGATGGAAGTTTCACTTTATAATTATTATGAAAATGATGGGAATAAATAATTTCGAAGATTGAGGGAGGAATATTGATTTGGGAGAAGTTATATCAATTAACATCGGAAAGCCTGTAAAAGTTGAATATAAGGGAAAAGAATTAGAAACAGGCATATACAAATCACAAGTAAAAGAACCTGTTTATTTAAGTAAGTTAAATTTTATTGGTGATGGACAGGCTGATTTAGTTCACCATGGGGGAATAGACAAGGCTGTTTGTGTTTATCCATATGAGCATTATACATATTGGGAAAAGGATCTGGAAAGAAAACTTGATTTCGGGGCTTTTGGTGAAAATATTACTGTAAAGGGTATGATGGAAGCGGATGTAAGTATAGGAGATATTTTTCAAATGGGAGAAGCTGTTGTTCAAATCACACAGCCGAGGCAGCCATGTTTTAAATTGGCAAAAAGATATGATTTAACTGATTTGCCGCTTAAATTTCAAAATACCGGATATACTGGATATTACTTTAAAGTTTTAGAAGAGGGACTAGTAAATCCAGATTCGATGATTAATCTTATTGAAAGAGATCCTAAAAATGTTACCGTTCAATTTGCAAATGAAATTATGCATCACGATAAGAAAAATTTAGAAGCGATAGAAAAGATATTAATAGTTGATGCGTTATCAAGCAGCTGGAGAAATACATTTACAAAACGTTTACATGGAAAAAAGGAGAATACAAAGGAAAGATTAGAAGGAAAGAATTAAGAAGAAACGCTATTTAAAGCTGACCTTTTATATATTTTTAAGCCTCTCTGAGCATTTAATTTATTAAATAATGAGAGGTCTTATAAATCATCTTTACATAAAATTAATAAAAGAACTTGCCTAAATAACTAAAAGGTAGTAGAATAATAATTGTTCTTGTTAATAATACATTTTACGACAAGATACTACAAAGTTAGGCTATCATTTTTTAGAATGATACGTCATACTATATTGGTAGATGCGGGTGTAGTTTAGTGGTAAAACCTCAGCCTTCCAAGCTGATGATGAGGGTTCGATTCCCTTCACCCGCTCCATACATATTATTGCTAACAACGCAGTGTTTCGTTTCTTAGATTAAACGAGGCATTGCGTTTTTTAATTGTGAACACAATGCCTTAAATGTACATTTAATTT
>NZ_BCVG01000227.1 GCF_001591625.1 Metabacillus fastidiosus NBRC 101226 | reverse complement strand
CTCGGAGTATGTTGCACTATGAGTTTAACAACACATGTATTAGATCTATCTAAAGGTCTTCCTGCTAAGGAAGTTAAAATCGACTTATGGCGTTTAAATAGTGATAATCGTGAATTGTTAAAAACTGTTCATACTAATAGTGATGGCCGTGTAGATTCTCCACTTTTAACACGTGAAGAAACTGAAGTTGGTCAATACGAATTAGTATTCTACGTAGGTGGATACTTAGCGAACGGTGGAAAAGCAGAAGAGAATGCATTTTTAAATGAAGTTCCGATCCGCTTTGGCATCTCTAATCCAGAAAGCCATTACCACATTCCGCTTTTAGTAGCACCAGGTGGATACAGTACTTATCGCGGTAGCTGATTATTATTAAATAATTAATAGTATATTTAACAGTTCCCGTTTAAAATTTCTTTTAAACGGGAGCTGATAAAATAAAAAAAATAGAAAATACAAGACTTAGGGGGATTTTTATTATGACACAAGCAAGAACAATGTTTTATGGTAAAGGCGATGTATACGTATTCAGAACTTACGCAAACCCGTTAAAAGGTCTAAAACAAATTCCAGAATCAAACTTCACTGAAAAACACAACACAATTTTCGGTATGAACGCTAAAGTTGCACTTAAAGGTGAGCAATTCTTAACTTCTTTCACAGAAGGAGATAACAGCTTAGTCGTTGCTACTGACTCGATGAAAAACTTCATTCAACGTCACGCAGCATCATATGAAGGATCTACTTTAGAAGGTTTCTTAACATATGTTTGTGAGCGCTTTCTTGACAAATATTCTCATTTGGACGCAGTAAGACTTGAAGCTCAAGAATATGCATTCGATGATATTCAAGTGGGAACATCGGAAGGTATTAAAACAAGTGATTTAGTATTCCGTAAATCTCGCAACGAGTACGCAACTGCAACTGTAGAAGTAGCACGTACTGCTAGCGGAACAGAAGTTGTTGACTTATCAAGTGGAATCGCTGATATCCAGCTTATCAAAGTAAGCGGAAGCTCATTCTACGGCTACATCATTGATGAGTACACAACATTAGCAGAAGCTACAGACCGTCCATTATACATCTTCTTAAATATTGGATGGAAATATGAAAGTGAGCAAGATGCATTCGGCGAAAACGCAGCTAACTATGTTGCAGCTGAACAAGTTCGCGACATCGCAGCTA
>NZ_BCVG01000226.1 GCF_001591625.1 Metabacillus fastidiosus NBRC 101226 | reverse complement strand
AGAAGATCGAATCAGGTATCTGATTGAGGACAG
This sequence comes from Metabacillus fastidiosus NBRC 101226, assembly GCF_001591625.1. Classification (GTDB taxonomy): domain Bacteria; phylum Bacillota; class Bacilli; order Bacillales; family Bacillaceae; genus Metabacillus; species Metabacillus fastidiosus. The sequence goes on along the minus strand of NZ_BCVG01000226.1, from coordinate 1,190 downwards.
TAACACCAAACTCGTTCTCACACAGGCTCACTTAACGAAAAAGATCCCTTTTGCTGAGCACGTGGGCATAGGTATGATCACGATGGATGATGAAAGGATTTTTAAACAAGCACATACGAATTTAATCGTACGGAATAAACGGAACGATTTAGCTTATGTCATCTATACATCAGGCTCTACCGGTCAGCCAAAAGGAGTATTGGTAGAACATAAATCCTTGATGAATTTATGCCACTGGTATGTCGATTTCCATCACATCAAAGAAAGTGACCGGATTACGAACTATCTGAAAATTTCATTTGACGCTTCCATCACTGAAATTTTCCCATGTTTACTTACAGGAGCCACCTTGCATGTATTAAATGCCGATATCCGACTTGATATGGAAAAACTAAATGAATATATGAATCAACAAGGTATCACAGTCGCAACCTTGCCTTATAAGGTTGGTGAACAGTTTATCCAGCAGGAAAACCATTCTCTAAGAATGTTAATATCCGGCGGTGAACAGTTAAATCTGAAGACGGATACAAGCTACCAATTGGTTAACGCTTATGGACCGACAGAAAATACAGGTGTTACCACGAGCTATCTGGTGGATCAAAAAGGTCATAATATCCCAATCGGTAAGCCGATTTACAATACAGAAATTTATATCGTGAATCAGGATAACCGCTTATGTCCAATCGGAGTAGCTGGAGAATTATGTGTCTCAGGAGACGGAGTAGCTAGAGGATATTTAAACAATCCGGAATTGACAGCGGAGAAATTCGTATCGAATCCCTTTGTCCCGGGAGAGAGAATGTACCGTACAGGAGACCTTGCCAAATGGCTGGCGGATGGAACTATCGAATTTATTGGCAGAATTGATCATCAGGTGAAGCTTCGTGGATACAGAATTGAACTAGGTGAAATTGAGAGTCATCTATTAAAGCATTCAGAGATAAAAGAGGCGGTCGTCATCGCGAGAGAGGATATGGATCAACATACGTATCTATGCGGCTATATCGTTTCTGAAAAGGCCTTGAATTCAGCCAAGCTAAGAGAGTTTTTGGAGAAGGACCTTCCTGATTATATGATTCCGGCTTATTTTGTCCAGCTAGACAAGCTACCTCTAACCTCGAATGATAAAGTGGACAGAAAAGCGTTGCCTGAGCCAGAGAAAAGCGCACTATCAGGAGTGGAATATG
>NZ_BCVG01000224.1 GCF_001591625.1 Metabacillus fastidiosus NBRC 101226 | reverse complement strand
GATAATGTCAATTATGTTAACTAGCAAAGCAAATTTGAGAAAGAAGTAATTGCAACTTCTATAATAAAGTTATAAATTGGTAAAAAAGCATAGTTTTAGGGAGGACATTTTGAAGAAATTTTTCTTAGTTTTATCATTGTTAGTTATTTTAGCAATTGTGTTAAATCCCAAGGGCGCGTGGGATAGAACTTTGTTATTAATTTCGATATTAAACCTGGAGATTTCTAACAGTGAGTATGCCCAGGTTTTTGAAAATGACAAAATTACTAGTTACATAGCAAAAAATAGAGGTGATTTTGAATATGATGTAGTTAAAAAATTTATGGAGAACAAAGAATGGAAGTTTAAAGAACAAATGGGGTCAGGACTTATTTTTGAGAAAAAGGATGAAACTACACTTATTGGGATTGAAGGAGTCTCTGATCGTTATACTCAATGGAATGTTTCGAATGAAGTATTGAATTAATAGATAAAAGGATCGATTAAAGATCCTTTTATCTGTGTAAAATGTACCTTTTGTTAACTAGATTATGAAAACTATCTTTTTATTCTTAATTTATCCTCATAAAACATTGAGAAATTGAGCAAGAATCGATTCTATACTTTGAAAAATTCCAATTAATTTAAAAGCAGCAATAGTAATTAAAAATAGAAAAAGTGTATTAAAGCATTTCAAAGTAATATCTAGTTTAGTCATTAAGTTTGGCTCCTTTAGATTTCTTCAGATAAATTGAATTTATAATAAAATAATTAAAAACGCTATATAAGATTTGATAAGATCCATTATGTAAGTAAACAAAAGAGACCTTAAAGGTCTTTTTACTACAGATAATGTGATTTATGTTAATTAGAAACAGGATAGTTAACATAAGTTCAGTTCTCCAGTATAGTGAAATTATTTAAATTCGGAGGCGATTTATTGAAAAAAATATTGGTTTCAATTGTTAGTATTGTAGTTGTGGTGTACATATCAATTCATTTATATACTAAATTTAAGTTAGATACTATGAGAGAGAAAGTAAAAGGAAGCCATCCTGAAATAACAAAAGTAGAATCAGTAAATAGCATTGGGCATTGGGGAGAACGGTTTTCTGAATATACATTTATAGTTGAAATAGGTGGAAAGAAGTATCGTATTTGGACGTTTGAAGATGGCAAAATTACAGGAAAGGAATTGATAAAGTAATTTAACTATGAATGTACAGTTTATCTTTCTGAGTTTGGATAATAGGGAAGTTAGGCTTAGCCGAAATTGGTTTATGTAGTTAAATAAGAGTGTAATTTTAGGATACTCGGATTAGGAACAACTTAGATTTATTAACTTTATGAGAAATGATAGTCATGATGTTTGCTATTTCATGGCATATTTGTTACTCTTGAGAAGAGTTATC
>NZ_BCVG01000223.1 GCF_001591625.1 Metabacillus fastidiosus NBRC 101226 | reverse complement strand
CTACAGATTCCTGAACAACCTTATTGATATCTTCTATTTGTTCTTTCGTCTCTTCCATTTCATTAAAGCCATTATCCGTCATCTCTCTAATTTCTTTCGCTTCTTCGTTTAATTCTTCCCCGTTCTCACTTGATCGTTGAATCGAAGAAGAGAATTCCTTCATCATCTCAGAGAGCGATGTCGTACTGCTCGCTTGTTCCTCTGCTCCTTTTGCCAATTCTCCCATTGTAACAGCAATTTGCTCTCCGCCATCTGTAACTTCACGTGAAGATACAGTAAATTCATGGGCAAAAGAAGAAATCTCCTGTGACTCCTTATTAATGTTAGAAATAAGGGCTTGCAGATTCATACACATTGTCTGAATCGCTCTTGCAAGATCACCGCTTTCATCATTTGATTTTATCTGGACATTTTGTACAAGATTTCCATTCGCCACATCTTCGGCAACTTTACTTAGTTGACGTATCGGCTTTGCAATAACTTTTATTAAATAAAAGATCGCCATAATACTTATTAAAATAGAAATAACAATCATAACAGATGTTTGTGTTGCGCCTGCTTTAAAAGCACTAATACTTCCCTCGCTCGTTTCATCTATACTTTTATTATTCAATAAAACAAGCTCATATAATTTAGCATTGGCAGGGTGAAATAACTCTCTTGTTTCTTGAAAGTATTTCCCCATTTCTTCCTTATTATTTTGTTCATAGGCTGTCATCATTTTTTCATGAACCGCTAAATATTCATTAAATAGCCTGTCTACTTCCTGAAACAGTGCTTCCTGCTCTTGATTAGTCGGAATTCCTCTAAGCACTTCCAGACTCTTCTTTAAAAATCCGACAGTTTGTTCTGATTCTTTTAATATTTCTTCCGTCTGTTTCTCATTTTCAGCTAATAATAAATTTCCTTCAAGAGTTGCTAATCTCACAAATTGATAGGTACTCGTATGTGTTTCCTGAATAATTGGTATCCAATTCTCATCCAGTTCCTCGTTCACATCATTAATTTTCAGCATTCCGTTTATACCGAAAAAGCCAACTAAAATCATAAAGATAAGTAGAATAACATTAAACAAAGTTAACTTTTTACCAATAGTAAATCTCATATGTAAAACTCCTTCTATTCTTTCTTTTTCACCCTTCTTATATCGGAATATGTTGAATTTTCTTTACATAATTTATTAGCATCCAAATGAAAAAAGCCAATTCTCTAGGAATTGACTTTTTTGATCTATTTTACAATTTAAACTTCGCTACAGAAGATGTTAATCGTTCTGCTAATGTAACAAGTGATGCTGAACTTTCACTAATCTTGCTCATTGATGCTGAAGACTGTTCGGAAACAGCCGCTGTCTCTTCGATACTAGCCGATGATTGTTCTGATATTGCTGCAATATTTTCGATCGACTCATTAATATCATGAGCCGCCACAGAAATCGTCGCCAGCTGATTAGCTGTATCTTTAATCTTATCTTGAATGTTTGCGACTGACTGA
>NZ_BCVG01000222.1 GCF_001591625.1 Metabacillus fastidiosus NBRC 101226 | reverse complement strand
ACTTCACTTCCTCGAATTGCCAGAATTTTGAAATGGGAGTCTTACTGCCCGTTAAGGCTGGGATAAAAGGACAGCTTGCACTAGATCAATCACATAACAGGCTAATACAATTCAAAAAAGGGGGAGCAAAATATGAATAGCTTTCCAGGAATCAGAAGGGATAGGCCCTCTTTAAAGGATTTAAATCATAAAAATATTTCAGCTGGTATCGTTGCGGGAATATTCATTATAACAGGACCAACTGCTCTTATATTGGAAGCATCAGTAAACGGGAATTTTAGTATTGCGCAGACAGTGCTATGGATTTTTGCAGTCTATGTATTTGGAGGGTTATTTGGGATTATTCTTCCTATGTACAGCCGTATACCAATCGTTGGCGGCCATACACTTACGGGTGTTGCATTTCTGGCAACAGTGACATCTCAATTTACCTTTCACGAATTAATCGGAGCATATATTATCTCAGGCCTGTTAATGTTATTCATTGGATCTCTCGGTCTTTTCTCAAAATTAATAAAGCTCGTTCCTAAAGAAATTATTTCCGCCATGCTGGCAGGAATGATTACAAAGTATATGGTGAATTTCATTGTTTCTATCAGCCATATGTTAATAGTCGGATTAGTATCTTTAATCACCTTTTTTATTTTCAGCAGATGGAAAGTAAAAATTCCTCCTGTCATTGCAGCAATTATAATTGGTTTTATCGTATTAATCTTATTTTATCCATTAAATAGCAGTGAATGGACATCAGGAATGATGATGCCTAAAATCCAGTTACCTGATTTTAATCTAGTAAGTTTCCTTTCTGTCTCTATCCCTCTTGCTCTCCTCATTTTAAGTAATGATGCAGCAGTTGGGGTTGGTGCATTGGAACAAAATAATTATCGTACCCCTATTAAAAAAATTATTACATTAAGCGGATTCTTTTCAATAATAACAAGTTTTTTTGGAGGACAATCAGCAAACATTGCTGGAATGGCTACTGTAATCTGTTCAGATGAAGAGGCAGGACCTAAAGAAAAAAGATATATGGGGGCAGTTGTGGCCGGTTTTCTTCTTCTAGCCTTCGGTTTATTTTCGTGGAAACTCGTGCCGCTTATTCAAGCTTTACCAAAAGAGTTCATTTCAATCATTGTTGGATTTTCCCTCCTTACTGTATTCGGAAATAGTGTGCAGCAGGCCTTTTCCAATCATTCAATGAAAATAAGTACTGTATTCGCCTTTATTATTGCCTTGTCCAATATTACGATTTTAAGTATAAGTGCTCCAGTCTGGTCCTTGCTTGCAGGTTCATTGATTGCCCGGTATATTGAAAATGATTCAATAAGAAAACTAGAGAAAAAGAAAGCGACCTAAAGTTAAAATTATCTATTAAAAAATTCTTTTACAACACAATAGATGATTTTAAAAGTATTTATTGAAAAAGGGGCTGTCCGATAAGTCCCTGATAATGTTTAAAAGCTGAAAGGCCCTGTCACCTAATCCTTGATTTTACT
>NZ_BCVG01000221.1 GCF_001591625.1 Metabacillus fastidiosus NBRC 101226 | reverse complement strand
TTACTGCCCGTTAAGGCTGGAATAAATAGAAAGAATATGAAGGATGATATATATGGAATGGAAGCCGGACCGCAATAATAAGAAACCAATTTATAAACAAATCGTTGAATATATTGAGCAAGGTATTTCTTCAGGGCTGTTTCCAGCAGACAGTTTATTGCCCTCGGAACGGAAATTAGCGCAGGAGCTTGACGTAAACCGCAGCACAATAGTTGCGGCGTATGAAGAGCTGAAGTCTCTTGGAATTGTGGAAAGGAAGAAGGGGAGCGGGACACGTGTCAGTACCGACATATGGGGAATATCCCATAAACGTATTCCAAATTGGGGACGTTATGTAGAGGATGGTTCCTTTCTCCCGAATCTCCCTTTAGTTCAGCAAATCCGGTCGGAAGTTCAAAATCGGAAGTTAATTAATTTAGCAAGCGGCGAATTGTCTCCGAGTTTAATGCCGAATGATCAGTTTCGGAATATCCTTTCCAGTCAGCCATTTATTGAAAATCTCGGATATGATCACCCGCAAGGAAATGAGCTGTTAAGAGAGACAGTTACATCCCATGTGAAGCAGTTCAAAAATATAGAAACGACTGCTTCTTCCATTTTAATAACATCTGGTGCTCAGCAGGCCCTTCATCTTATTGTGGAGTGTCTGCTTAAACCCGGCGATGCTGTCGCTATTGAAGATCCTTCGTATTGTTATTCACTCCCGATCTTCCAGTCAGCTGGATTAAGAACCTTTCTCCTGCCGGTAGATAAAGACGGAATTAATCCGGATGATCTTGTATCTTTACATAAAAAGCACCGGATAAGGATGGTTTTCTTGAACCCGGATCATCAAAATCCTACAGGAACTGTTCTTCATTTGTCACGCCGGAAAAGAATATTAGAGCTGTCAATTGAGCTTGGTATCCCGATCGTGGAAGATGATCCATACAGTTTGACCTCCTATAATGGAGAAGTAAATCCGACTCTTAAATCAATGGACTATAACGAAAACGTTCTTTATATTAGCTCCTTATCGAAAATTGTAGCATCAGGATTACGAATCGGCTGGATTATTGGTCCTGAACAAGTAATTCAGCGCTTAGCTGATGCAAAACAGCAGGTTGATTTTGGGCATAGCGTTTTTCCGCAGTGGGTCGCTAACGAATTTTTAGGCTCTGAATATTTTACAACACATATCGATACAATCCGGGCACAGCTTGAACTGAGAAAACATACGATAACTTCAAGTTTAAGAGGATTTCTCGGTAATAAAGTAGAGTTTTTTACTCCAGCCGGAGGTATTCATCTATGGTGTAAAATAGATCCGTCTATTAATGAATATTTGATATTGAATGAATCGATGAAGAATGGGATTGCGTTTGTACCGGGAAGTATTTTAGGATCTCAAAAGGGATATATCCGTTTTACTTTCGGACGCGGTGAACCGGATGATATTCGAAAGGGTATTTTAAGATTTGCGGATGCTTTAGAAAACATACAGTGACATAATGAAAATAAAAAGAGGGTGTCCCCAAAGGGTTGCTTTTTACCCTTTGGGGACACCCTGCTGAAAGGCCCTGTGATGAAAATCC
>NZ_BCVG01000220.1 GCF_001591625.1 Metabacillus fastidiosus NBRC 101226 | reverse complement strand
GAAAAACCCCCAATGATGGAAGTTTCACTTTATTTGAAATATTTTTTATTCATCATAAAGTAAGCAACAGCTACACCAATTGTATCTTTAATGAAGTCAATGAGCGTTGCCGACCGGTATGGTACAAATGATTGATGAATTTCATCTATAGCTCCGTACACAATCGCAATAATGGCTGCAAAAATGCTGGCCTTCTTCGTCCATTTTCCGTTTGTTATAAAGGCAAGTGCAATGAGTAGATAAAGAATAGCGAATTCAATTAAATGTAATGACTCTTTCAGTAAATGATCGAAGGAAAAAGGAGTTTTCACGAAAGCGTCTGCAGGATGACTTGATAAAAACCAAATAAAAATCATATAAAGAATGGGAAACAAGGTAAATACCATTTGTTTAAAACGCATATATATCTCCTTTTACATAAAAAATTGAAAAGAAATGTACATAATATCATAACTTTATCACATACTAAGTAGAAAAATTTAAAATTCGTGTATATAAATCATGAAATCTGTTCAGAATGATTGCTGAGGTGATGATAGAATGAGAGATGAAGAAAAGAAACACTTTTCTCAAAAATCTAAAATTCAGCAATTTTTTAGAAAACGCTGGGTATTTCCAGCTATGTACCTAGTAAGTGCAGCAGTTATTCTAACAGCAGTTTTATGGTATCAAAGTGTAGGCAATAACTTACAAGATGACATTGCTCAAAATAATGATAATAAAGATACGGCATACACAAATGAACCTGCTGTTGAAGTAAACAAACCAACGGAAAATGTAGTTAGTCCGGCATTAGATCCAGATGCAGTAAAGATCGTGAAAGAATTCTATGATGAAAGTGCATCTGTAGAGGAGCAAGAAGCAGCACTCGTATTTTATAATAATACGTATAGACCGAATAAAGGAATTGACCTTGCTCGCGAAGATCAGAAGGAATTTGATGTTGTTGCAGTACTAAGCGGAACTGTTAAGAAATCCGCAAAAGATCCGATTTTAGGCCATGTAATCGAAATTGAGCATGAAGATAAGGTTGTAACAGTTTATCAGTCTTTAGCAAGTGCGAAAGTACAAGCTGGTGATAAAGTGAAACAAAATGACGTTATCGGTAAAGCTGGAAAAAATCTTTTAAATGAAAAAGACGGAATTCATGTTCACTTTGAAATTCGCAAAGATGGAAAAGCAGTAAATCCTTCTGCATACATGAATAAGCCAGTAACATCTATTACGACAGAAACAGAAAAAGAAAATGCTACTGAAGGTGAAACTCCAGCTGCAGACTCAGAAGCAAGTGAAGGAGCAGAAGAAGAAGCTCCGAAACAGGATGAGTCTGATGAAGCAAAAGAGGAAGAAAATAAAGAAACAGAAGAACAAGATCCAGCTGAAAATAAAGAGCAATCAGACAAGCCTGAGGCTTCTAAGAGCTCATTGAATTCTTAAAATAATAAGCTGATGTCTATCCCCTAAATGAAGGATAGGCTTTTTTTTGTGAAAAAAGAATATAGACTTGCTTTGTCCCAGCATTAACGGGCAGAAGAATCACACTTCAAAATTCTAAAAACTCTAAGAAGTTAAGGGGGAGATCCACTGGCCCGTAAA
>NZ_BCVG01000219.1 GCF_001591625.1 Metabacillus fastidiosus NBRC 101226 | reverse complement strand
TTACTGCCCGTTAAGGCTGGGATAAAGGGGTTTCCTATCATTTATCATTTGGAACGTTGTTTCTATTAAGGTAAAATAAAAGAATAAACTTTAAAATATGAAGATGGTGATTATATTGACTTTAAGCAAATGTGTTACTATTTATTCTTTAAAAGGAAATACATCCGCAATTTTAGATGAATTCAATCTTGACGGCTTTAATGTTTGCAAAATGTTAAACGAAGATCCCAGAGAGCACTGGCAAAATCATGATTTTATTATGATTGGGTCGGCTACTTATTATAAAGAGGGAGTAACACCGCCTACCCCTCCATACTATTTTCAAAAGTATGAACAAGACTTACTGCAATTAGAGAATAAAGAAATTGTTCTTTTTGGGAGCGGAAAAAAAGAATATCCGATATTTTGTGGGGCTTTAGATTATCTTTACGGTGTATTAAAAGATAAAAATGATATTAAATTAGTATATAAAGTCGATCAAATACCTAGAAAACATCACAAAATAGAATTTAGAGACTTAGTAGAGGAAATTATAAACGGTAGATGAACACGGTATTATATAGCTTCATAAGAAAAGCTGTCCCAAAAGAAATTAAATTTGGAGACAGCTATTTTTATTTATCTCACACTTAACAGGCGTAACACCTTCCCGCTAATTTTATGGATTTGTAGACCATAATCCTGCAGATTTCACGAATACACGTGGATGAAGCTTCAGTTGAGCGACAATTAATTCTGCTAAATCTTCCGGTTGCATTACCTTTTCCGGGTTTCCATCTGTTAAATTTTCTTTATAAGCAAGTTCTGTAGCAACTGTACTTGGAGTTAAAGCTGTTACACGAATATTATGCTTACGTACTTCTAAAGCTAATGATTCAGTTAAACCGAGGAGACCGAACTTAGACGCACTGTATGCGCTTGTAACAGGTGCTCCCTTCTGACCTGCTGTAGAAGAAATATTAATAATATCGCCGCCATTTTTTTCAATTAGCTGCGGAAGAACAGATCTAGTGACATAGTACACACCCATTAAGTTAACATCGATCATTTTCTTCCATTCTTCCGGATCAAGTTCTAAAAATCCTCCAAACTTACCGATCCCTGCATTATTAATTAAAATATCAAAAGAGCCAAGCTGGCTTGTAACATGATTAACAGCTTTTTCTACCTCTTCAAGTGAAGAAACATCAGCTGTCGCATAAGCTACCTTCACACCAAGCTGCTCAATTTCTACTGCAACATCTCTTAAATCTGCTTCTGTACGAGCTAGCAGCCCTATATTAACGCCTTCCTTTGCTAACGCGATTGCAGTCGCTTTTCCAATTCCTTTTCCTGCACCTGTTACTAGAGCAGTTTTCCCTTTAATACACTGTCCCATAAAACAAACGACTCCTTTCATTTACAATTAATCCTTAATATAGAAGAATTAATCAACTGAAATTAATTATACATCTTAAGAACTTTCCTGTCCTTTTTCAAGCTTTTATTATACAAACGGTTATCCCGAATAATATTCATTCACCTTATATAAATAAATACGATTCCCAAATCCAAGAAATCTAATTTTAAATTTATTCCAGCCTTAACGAGCAGTAA
>NZ_BCVG01000218.1 GCF_001591625.1 Metabacillus fastidiosus NBRC 101226 | reverse complement strand
CTGATAGAAGTTTCACTTTATACATACTTTCCTGCCGATCTTAAGAAAATGCAGAGACTAGTCGTTTCATTCCTTCTTCTAATGTTGATTTAGGGCAGCCGACATTTATTCTCAGAAAACCTTCACCTGGTTCACCGTATTTTGATCCTGATTCAAGTGCGAGTTTTCCTTTTCTTAACAGAAGTTTTCTTACTTCCTCGTCATTTATGCCAAGTTCTCTTATATCAAGCCAAATGAGGTAGGAAGCTTCAGGAATAATTACTTTTATTTCGGGAAAGTGTTTTTCTAAGTATGATTTTACAAAAAGAACATTTTGTTCTAAATAAGCAATTAGTTCATCCAGCCAGTTTCCCCCATATTGATAAGCTGCCTCCATTGCAGTTACAGCAAAGATATTTAATGATGTAAGTCCTTGGCTTCTCTGGACTTCAACAAATCTTCTTCTTAAAGAATCGTTTTGAATAATTAAGGCAGAAGCTTGTAATCCTGCAATATTAAATGTTTTACTTGGCGCAATACAAGTGATAATCTTCACTTCGTGTTCATACGGGATAGAAGCGATTGGAGTATGATGATTATCAAATAGTAATATATCAGAATGAATTTCATCAGAAACAATAATAACATTGTGCTTCACACATAGTGTGATAATTTTTGTTAATTCCTCTTTTGACCACACACGCCCGCTAGGATTGTGAGGACTGCATAAAATAAATAGTTTTGCTCTTTCATCTGCTAGTTTATTTTCTAAATCATCAAAGTTAATTTCATATCTGCCGTTATGTAAGGAAAGATTGTTATACAGTAACTGCCGATCATTCTTTTTTACCATTTCAAAAAAAGGATGATATACGGGAGGTTGAATGACAATATGATCACCACGTTCTGTATAAGCTAATATAGCTGTCCCGAGCGCGGTTACAATCCCTGGACTGTATGTAACTTCCTTAGCTTGAATTTTCCAATTATGTCTTCTAGCTAGCCAGTTCTGAATAATTTCAGCGGTTAACTTAGTCGGTTTTGTGTAGCCGAATATACCGTGTTCCACGCGTTCCTTCATGGCTTTGATTACTTCTTCTGGAGCGGGAAAATCCATATCAGCTACCCACATAGGCAAAACATCATCGGTTCCAAAAACATCTTTTGTAAAATCCCATTTAACGGATTTACTATTTTTTCGATCGATTATTTTATCGAAATTATACATATGCTGTTCACCTCATCTTTCTTATAATCATAATTGTGATACAATGACAGAAGCAAATGAAATGTGTTTTAATAAAGATAAAAAGGTGAAGATGATGGAAACACAAAGAGCCAATATTCAAATGGTTGTTCTTCTTTCCGAATGGGATCCGTTCGGTTGTGGCGAAGATCATTATGAGCCAGAAATAGTGGACGTAATTCAAGCTGTTCATACAATAGATCAAGCTGGGCTGCTTGCTCGCAAAATTCAATCCATTTATGAATTTTCATTTGAAGAAGTAATCCCGCTCGTAAAATGCGAAGCGATAGCTGAGAAATTATTGGCAATAAAAAATGAAGCATCATGTGAAATCTAAAACAGAGAAAGGGCTGTCCGATAAGTCCCTAATAAGTTTT
>NZ_BCVG01000217.1 GCF_001591625.1 Metabacillus fastidiosus NBRC 101226 | reverse complement strand
AGGATGTCCCAAAAGGTTTGCTTTTTACCCTTTTGGGACATCCTCAACTTACTACTATATAATTAAGATTTTGTAGTGATGCAGTATTTATATAGGAAGAAAACTCATAAAAAACTTGCCTGTCAGCTAATACTGGCAGGCAAGTAATAAATAGAATATTAAATTAAAAATTTCGTTACATAGAGAATTTTAGTACACTTTATCTCCATTAAAAATAGAATTTTTAACTACTACATAATCTACATTTCGGATTGCATCTAATTTTTTTCCACCTGCATAGGAAATAGAAGATTGAAGATCTTGTTCCATTTCTGTTAAAGTATCTTGAAGAGCACCTTTATGCTCCACATGCATCTTTTTACCTTCTACGTTCTTCTTTTCACCTTTTTGGAATTCTGAAGCTGAACCAAAATATTCCTTGTATAGTTTTCCATTTACTTCAATAGTTTCACCTGGAGATTCTTCATGCCCTGCAAATAGTGATCCAATCATGACCATAGAAGCACCAAATCTAACTGATTTAGCAATATCACCATTTGTACGGATTCCTCCGTCTGCAATAATTGGCTTACTTGCAGCTTTTGCACACCAGCGCAGTGCAGCTAACTGCCAGCCGCCAGTTCCAAATCCAGTTTTTATTTTTGTAATACATACTTTCCCTGGTCCAATACCTACTTTTGTTGCATCTGCACCAGCATTCTCCAATTCCCTTACCGCTTCAGGAGTTCCAACATTTCCAGCAATAACGAAGCTGTTTGGCAATAACTGCTTAATATGCTTAATCATTTTTATTACTGCCTCAGAATGACCATGCGCAATATCAATTGTAATATAGTCTGGTGATAGATTTTCATTAGCTAATTGCTGAACGAATTCATATTCTTCACTTTGAACTCCCACACTAATAGATGAGATGAGTCCGCGTAATTTCATATCCTGTATAAAAGAAATTCTCTTTTCAGGTTGGAAACGATGCATAATATAGAAATAACCGTTTTCTGCTAAGTAAATCGCAATGCTTTCATCTATTATCGTCTGCATATTTGCAGGTACGACAGGCAGCTTAAATGTATGTCCGCCTAGAGTCACACTTGTATCACATTCAGAACGGCTGTTCACAATACATTTAGCAGGAATTAACTGTATATCTTCATAATCAAATACATTATCCATAATATTTACACCTCTAAATATAATTATTGTTTTTCAAATGATGTTGTTTGCATTTGCAAAAATACTTCTCCTCTTCCTAGCATGTCAAAATTTGTTATCATTTATGTGAATACTTCCTTCTTATCTGCTTTTGACAAGACAATGGAGAGAATCTGCTTATCTGCTCACAAAAAAGAGACTACCTGCTTAACAGGCTAATCCCTATTAAATTTTTTCATTTTTCAAAACATTCTATTAAATCAGAACATTTCTATTTTTAACATATAAAATAGAATATGTCTACATGAAAAATTTACCTTATAACATAATTTCTCTTTTATATCTTGATTTCAATATAAAAATCCTATGTTATATAAATAGATTCCCTCTAGCTCAAATGACTAAATAAAACACATCATGCAAAATGTTTAATATTTATAAAGTGAAACTTCCATC
>NZ_BCVG01000216.1 GCF_001591625.1 Metabacillus fastidiosus NBRC 101226 | reverse complement strand
AAAGTTATTTGTATGTTTATCAAAACACTCAAAACAAATAGAATAAAAATCTTTTTTCTCTTTCTTTAAAAAATCAAATTCCCAGGTTTCAAGTTCTAAATAACTTACTTTCTCTTTCGTTTCTTTTTTACATAATTCGCACGTTTTTTTCATTATAAAAAACCCTTTCGTACATCTACCTTTTGTTTTTTTCTAACTGGCGATCCTTAATTCTTTTTAAACGCCCATGATATTTCATTATATTCGCTTGTGATTGTTTAGCATCTTCACTAGTAGGTTGTAAATTAGCAATATCCCAATAATTAACAATCACATCTAATACTTGGTCAAAATATTGTAATGGGCCATAATTCGCATCTAATGCAATCGTTTTCATTCTCTCATTAAAATCTGGCATAACTGCACCTGGCATAGAGAAATTAATAATGACATTCTCAAAATAAACAATAAAATTCGGATCAAGTTCCAGATGTGCTTTCACCGTGTCACGATAGAATGCATAATGAAGTGCTTCATCTTTCGCTAAACGTCGAAGTAATGTTGCTAAATCTTTGTCGTGCGGACCAGCTATTTTAGCTACATTATTATAAAAAACTAGTGTAGCTAACTCTTGCAATGAAGTATAAGCCATTGTTGCTAAAGGATTAGTAAAGTCTGGAAACCAACCACTTTCCACTACTCTTCTTCTTAATTCATGCAATCTTGTAGGATTGACGTTTCTTGTCACTAATAAATACGTTTCAAGTAAGTTAGAATGCTGATCTTCTTCAGCCGTCCAAGTACGTACGAAATCATTTATTACGTCCATTGAATTTTTAAATGTATAATCCAAATGCGAAGTATACCAAGGTAAATTTACTTCTGTAAGCAATGCTGTCTCTATCGCTACAATTACACCTTCTGGAAGAGTTACTTGACTCTCGTCCCAAGGAACTCGTTTAAAAGACATGGCTTTGTCCCATGGAATAAATTCGTGATAGCTCCAGTCAATATTTGCAGAACGTTCCTTATGTAATTGATATAACTCTTTAATACGCGGTTCTAAGCGTATATCCAAATCTGAATTTAACATTATCTTTTCTCCTTAAGATTTTTTGCTGTTCAATTTTCAATTATTTGAATTCTCTTAATAATTATAATTTAATTAATAAAAAAAACACAAAAAAAAAACGCCGAATTCACTATAGTATTCTTATATATAGAGTATGAAATATAGAAAATGAAAAGAGATCATAAATGAATATAATATATATTTTTTATACCTGTAGTTAAAATTAAAATAATAGTTTGTAGAAGAAAAAATAATTATAAAAAAATATTAAATTAGGGATTACTACTACACTGTGCTATGCTTAGTCTACCATTTATACTATTACTGATTGTGTTTCGTGTTTGTTGCCTAAGTCCTATTCAATAAATGAATAGGGCTTTTTTACCTATAAAGTGAAACTTTGCTCAATAGAAGTTTTCTCTATCCTCCATCGAGCATTAGTTGAACTATTCAGACTCTTAGGGATAGTCAATCTCTCACTTAGCTTTTTTTCCATACATCCTCTTAAAATGGGAGTGTTATTATCTCTGAATACGAGATAAAAAGGAATTTAAGCAAATAAAAAAACAGACCCTACATGTAGGGTCTGTTTTCAACTA
>NZ_BCVG01000215.1 GCF_001591625.1 Metabacillus fastidiosus NBRC 101226 | reverse complement strand
CCACAGATTCCTGAACAACCTTATTGATATCTTCTATCTGTTCTTTCGTCTCTTCCATTTCATTAAAGCCGTTATCTGTCAGCTTTCTAATTTCTTTCGCTTCTTCGTTTAATTCTTCCCCGTTTTCACTTGATCGTTGAATCGAAGAAGAGAATTCCTTCATCTTTTCAGAGAGCATTGTCGTACTGCTCGCCTGTTCTTCTGATCCTTTTGCCAATTCTCCCATTGTAACAGCAATCTGCTCTCCGCCATCTGTTACTTCACTTGCGGATACAGTAAATTCATGCGCAAAAGAAGAAATCTCCTGTGACTCCTTATTTATATTAGAAATAAGAGTTTGAAGATTTGTACACATTTCCTGAATCGATTTCGCAAGATCTCCAATTTCATCATCGGATTTTATTCGTATCTTCTGCGCGAGATTCCCGCTTGCAATATCATGCGCAACTTTGCTTAAACGGCTTAAAGGATTTGCAATCGTTTTTAATGAAAAATAGATTAGCATAATAGTAAATAAAATCGATACTGCAATAACGATATATGTTTGCATCGTACCTGTTTTATAATGTTCTACACTTTCATTAATTGTTTGATTACTAGTTTCATTATTCATTTGCACAAAATTATATAAACTAAAATCAAGTGCAGTATAAACTTCTCTCGCTTCTCTTAAATAACGTCTTCCTTCTTCCACATCATCTTTATGAGATGCTTCCATAATTTTTTCATGAAGCACTAAATATTTATCAATTTGTCCTTTTACTTCCGCATATGCTTTCGTATATTCTTCATGCCCGGAAGTAATCTCTTCTAAGCTGGTAAAATCTTTCTGTATACCAGCTTCTAATACTTCTGATTCATCTTGAAAAAGCTTTTTCTCTTCTTTGTTATTTGCAAACAATACGTTTGCTTGAACAGCAGTTAGTCTTTGTACATAGAAATTTATGCTTCCTACCTTGGCTAATGCCGGAATCCACATTTCGCCCAATTCCTTATTTCTATCATTAATCTTATCCATGCCATTAATTCCAAAACAGCCAACTAATATAACTAAAATAAGTAGAAAAACGTTGAAAAATGTTATTTTCTTCATGATTGTAAATCTCATCCAAAAACCCCTTATATTTTTTAGGAAGAGGAGGAGTGGTTAAATATCTTGTAGTCTATAAATAGGCCGGCTTCAATATTTACTTTCCTCACTATCTATTTTAAAGTTATTGTACATCCTCTTCCTCTTTTTATATGTCTCTTATATCGGAAGAAAAATAAAATTTTAAATATATTTTAAGTATTTTTTCCTATTGACTTTTTAAGAAAAGATAAAAATAGAGAAAAGCCAATCTTTTTGTTAATTGACTCTTCTCTATTTGTTAGTCTTTTTATTAAAAACAATTCTTTTTACAATTTAAACTTCGCTACAGAAGATGTTAATCGTTCTGCTAATGTGACAAGTGATGTTGAACTTTCACTAATCTTACTCATAGACGCGGAAGACTGTTCAGAAACAGCCGCTGTCTCTTCGATACTAGCCGATGATTGTTCCGATATTGCCGCAATGTTTTCAATCGACTGATTAATATCATGAGCTGCAACAGAAATCGTTGCTAACTGACCGGCTGTATCTTTAATCTTATCTTGGATATTTGCGACTGACTGG
>NZ_BCVG01000214.1 GCF_001591625.1 Metabacillus fastidiosus NBRC 101226 | reverse complement strand
TAAAAAGGACTTTATACAAGTATGGGAATGGATAGTTCAGAGAAAGATTTCCTGTTTTAAAAGAATGAGAGCGGGTATTACATTTAATAAATTATGCTACATATTGAAGGGAGTTAGGTAAAATGGATATGGATCGAATGCTAAATGGATGGTCTTCGTACCTTCATGAAATTCCAAACGTGTTATTGGCATTGCTTGTTTTATTAATTGGCTGGTTTGTCGCCAAGAAGATTGGAAAAACGGTGGAAAAGCTTTTAAAGAAAACGAATTTGGATAATAGGTTTTTCTCTAATTTCGGAAACAGGAAATATTCTTCCGAATTTATTATCGGAAAGATAGTTTACTATATTTTATTAGTTGTCGTATGGCTTATCTTCTTTAATATGCTGAACTTAAGCTTTATCGCAACTCCGCTTATGAGTATGCTATCAACTATTACTGCTGCAATTCCGAATATTTTAAAGGCTGCATTAATTTTATTAGTAGGCTGGGTAATCGCATCTCTGCTTCGCATGTTCTTTAATAAAGGCGCAGCAATGCTGCATTTTGATAATCTTTTAGTAAAATGGAATATTACAAAAACTCAAGCGGAAGCTATGGAAAAAATTAATGGCATCGGCAAAGTACTTTTCTATGTTGTTCTTCTTTTATTCTTACCTGGTGTATTAGGAGCACTTCACATTGAAGGAATTTCAGAACCATTTGAACATACTCTTTCAACTGTACTTGCTTTCATTCCTAAACTATTTGCTGCTGCTCTAATTGTTTTTGTCGGCTGGCTAATTGCTAAAATTGTCCGTGATATTTTAACGAACTTTTTACAAAGCATTGGTACAGAAAGACTGAGTCAGCGTTTAGGGCTTACAAAGTCAGTGGAAGGGACAAGCATTTCAAGTATTATCGGTAATATCGCGTTTATTCTTATTCTAATTCCAACTATTATTACAGCTCTGGAGAAACTTGATTTAGAAGGAATTTCAGCACCGGCAATTGCTATGCTGAATAATATCTTAACACTTATTCCAAACATTGCTGTTGCTGTCGTTCTTATTTTAGTCGGCTTATGGCTTGGGAAATGGGTAGAAAAAATTGTTGCACAAATGCTTAGACGTGTAGGAATTAATGGTCTGCTATACCAAATGGGCCTTGGGTCTTTAAATAAAGAAACAGCTAAGTACACAATTTCTGACATCATCGGTATGATCGTAAAGATCGTTATTGTATTATTATTTACAGTTGAAGCATTACGAATTGTTCACTTAGATTTCTTAGTAACACTTGCAACAGCTGTTATCTCATACTTACCGATGCTGTTTGCCGGAATTATTATCCTGGGAATCGGCTTATATATCGGAAATTTAACAGAGCGCATCTTGCAAAATGTGTTAAAGAATTCGTATTCCCGTCTGCTTGCATCTATTGCTAAATATGCTATCTTTACGATTACAATCTTTATGGCATTAGATCAAGTCGGTGTCGCGCATTCTATTGTAAATGCAGCATTTATCCTTATCTTAGGAGGATTAGCCTTAGCATTTGGTCTGGCATTTGGTCTTGGCGGGAAAGATTTCGCGGCAAAATATTTACGTAGACTAGATAATAAACTGGATGAAAATAATAAATTATAAAATAGAATGGAGCTGTCTGAAATTAGGACGGCTCCATTTTTGTATATTGCTAATGGTCTGTATGCAATGAATTTTATCCCAGCCTTAACGGGCAGTAA
>NZ_BCVG01000213.1 GCF_001591625.1 Metabacillus fastidiosus NBRC 101226 | reverse complement strand
AAAACCTAATCCGTTTTGGATTAGGTTTTTTTTATTTTACAAAATATAATTTTTATTAAAATATTTTTCTACTTCCCTTTGGTCCTTGTTTGTTATAGCTATATGGTGTGGTGAATAGAGCTTAGCAATATAGAAAACAGGCCATCATTCATAATAGAGAAAGCTGTTTTTCATTAAATCCCTTTCCGACGACATCAGTTCTATCCAAATCTACATAGACTACAAGATTTCCAGCAGAGTCAGTCTCAGTGCCGTTAAATGTAACAGAGTAAATTTTATTTTTCGTATAGTTTTTGTTAATGAGAGATGCTATATGGTTATTAACGGTTACTTTCTCCACAATAGAATCTTTGGGGCTTACTAGAATTAAGTTTGCTTCTTCATCTGTAAGACTTTCAAATGCAACCATCTCAAGAGGTAAATCATTTTTAGAATAAAATAATCCAGCTAAAGTCAGTGGTAAAATAATGAAGAGTAACATAAATCTTAGTTTCTCCAAAATAGTCATCTCCTTTTTGAGGTAGACGCTTATAGTTGGATATAAGTTACATTTTATTAGTGCTGCAATTCACCAAGGCTATGATGTCTTTTTCTAGATAATACATCTCTTGAAATTTAATGAAAAAATTCAATAGGAGAAATTCCTGAAACTTACAGGAGTTTCAATCGTATACTATTTTGGAGGTGTATTATGAAGAAGACCTATAAAATAGCTGTAATTGGAGGAACGGGGAAAGTCGGGCGTTATATTGCTGATATAGCATTACAAAAAGGCTATCAAGTCCGTATGCTTGTTAGAAATCCAGAAAGATTGGCACATAAAAATGATAGGATTGAGATCGTGAAAGGAGATATACAAGATCCAGAGTTAATTTATAAGCTATTAAAAGATTGCCAAATAGTTATTAATACATTTGGTCAGCCAGTTAAAGAGATACCAATGTACAGTGAGGTAACTGGCAATATACTTGAAATAATGAAAGAGTTGCAAATTAGTCGCTATATTGGCGTGACAGGTGGTTCTTTAACTATCAATGGAGATAAAAAGAGTGTTTTAAATAGAGCCGGTGCAAAGATGTTTGAAATTTTCTTTCCTAAAATGATGAAAGATAAGAAAAAAGAATGGGATATTCTTTTTCATAATAAACTGATTGAATGGACAATAATTAGACTTCCTTTTGTAGTAGATGGTTCTAGGACAGGCCATGTTAAAGAAGATCTCAAAAATATGCCAGGTACAAAAATAACTAATCAAGATATAGCAGCTTTTATCATAAATGAAATTGAAAATCAGGAATATATACATAAAGCACCATTTATTGCAAATTAATATAATTTTATCTAATCAGCTCTCATTATTATAAAGAACTGGCTATTGTATGTAAGTATGGAAGAAATGCATCATAGGCGGGATCAGCTGTCCTAAATAAAAATTATTGATTATTTAGACAATTTAAAAATGAGAGCTTTTAGAGATACTATTTGTCTTAAAGTATATTGAGAATTAAACTGTTTTTGGAAGATGAATCTATATAAAAATGATTGAGTGGAATTTTTCTTTAATATTTTGTTGACATCTAAAAGAAATGAGCGTAATATAGGAATTCCCCAGTGAGAGAAAATTATTTTAAAAATACTTTTTCTTTCAAAAAAGAATTTAGGGGTTTACAAGATTGCTTATTTATGATAAGATGTAATCCTGTCCTTAACGCAAACGAAATTATGCTAAAAAACAATTTCAAAAGAGTTATTGACAAGGGAACAAGAAAATGTTACGATGAT
>NZ_BCVG01000212.1 GCF_001591625.1 Metabacillus fastidiosus NBRC 101226 | reverse complement strand
GCACAAGCTACAAACGTTAAAACAGCTTAATAATAGATGGTGACAGACCCTACATGTAGGGTCTGTTTTTTATTTGTTTAAATTATTTTATCTCGTATTAAGATGATACGAGGAACAAGAGACTAAGTGGGAGATTGACTGTCCCTAAAAGCTTGAATGGTTCAACTAATACTTAGTAGAGAATGAAGAAAACTTCATCGAGTAAAGCTTCACTTTATAGGTGAAAAAAGGAAAAAGCCCTATTTATTTATTGAATAGGGCTTTTGCAACATACAACACAATTAGTAATAGTATAAATGGTAGACTAAGCATAGCACAGTGTAGTAGTAATCCCTAATTTAATATTTTTTATAATTATTTTTCTTTCTACAAACTGCTATTTTGATTTTAACTCAGTAGATAAAAATATACATTATATTCACTCATTAACGTTTTTCACCCTAAATACTCAGTGTATAAGATAATCTATAGTAAAAGAATTTAACGTATTTTCTTAATTTATACTTAACATATAAGTGAAAGGTTTGAAGTACATGATTTAGGATTACCAATTACGAATCAGCAAATAAAAAGATAATGTTAGTAGTTCCTATAAGATCTATGATGTTAATTAAATTCATTTGTCCATCACATAATTTGAATTGTTTATTGGTAAATAACTCGTTCATATAATGTAAAATATTAACATTATATGAAAAATAGAGAAAAAGGGCGATTTCAAGAGTAAATATATGATGGAGATGGCTTTTATTTCATTTGTTTACGTTTTCATGACAGAATTACGCCTTTGTCAAACTAGATGAAATCAATGATAATAAAGATATCGAATGACAAAAGTCGATAAACAAAATGGAATTAAACAAACATCTAGGAGGAATCTTCATGTTTAAAAAAATTTATTTCTTTCAAAAAAATAATAAAACAAAAAAACAAACGTCTAAAACAGTTAAAATAGTTAAAACAGCTAAAACAGCTTCATTTGACATGTTTGATGCTTACGCAGCAGCTTATAAACATGTCTAAGTTATAAGTTAGAGTTAAACAAATTTTTAGGAGGAGATCCTATGTATCAACCAGTTTATTTTCTTTTAAATACGAATGTAGTAAAAAAACAAACGTCTAAAACAGATAAAGCTTTTTTTGATATGTGTGATGCATTTTTAAATGCTTATAAGGACTAACTCCTTTAGATTTTCATAAATCCTCTTTTAACTCACTACATGATAAATATTAATTTTTAACTATCCCTTAAACAAAAACCACTATAAGCAACTAAAAAAGCCCTTATTCAGAGGCAAACGGAAAATACCTAAATATTCCTTAAGACTTACATATCCTCAAAGTTTACGATTTTCTAGCATTTTTTACACTTTTATTGACTTCAATTTTAACTTCAACTTCTCAAAATTTCGATTATGTTAACTAGTTATGTATAAAGTACTTATTTAGATATTTTAATGTCTTCTTCAACTATTGTGCAGATTAGTTCAAGAATAGTAAGTGGTACGATACTTAAATAGTGAAGTATCGTCTTTTTTATTATGCAACGAACTTTCTGTCAAAGTTATTGTTAACTCTCGGCTTTTTTTTGTATTTTTTTTATCATTTAAATTATAATTATTAAGAGAATTTACTTGATTTAAAGTTAGACAGCAAAAAATCTTAAGGAGAAAAGATAATGTTAAATTCAGATTTGGATATACGTTTAGAACCCCGTATTAAAGAATTATATCAATTACATAAGGAACGTTCTGCAAACATTGACTGGAGCTATCACGAATTTATTCCATGGGATAAGG
>NZ_BCVG01000211.1 GCF_001591625.1 Metabacillus fastidiosus NBRC 101226 | reverse complement strand
TTACTGCCTGTTAAGGCTGGGATAAATTATATATTGCTATCAGTCTATTTAGAGCTTAGGGAAATAATCTTTTTCTTTGGCTTAAAATAAACATTATGTTAGATAAGTTTGTATAAAGTACTTATCTAGGTACTTTGAAGCTTTATTTAATATAAAATAAATTATCTTTTTTATTATTCATGTAAAAGCTGATTTTTAAAAATGATTTTTAATATTTGTCTAATTATAAGTCCAATTACTATTCCAGGGAAAGTAAGCAGCATTGGGAGCCAAACTGGACCTAATAATATACCGAAAACCTTTAAATTTGAAGAAAAAATCAATCCAGTAGTTACAAAAAATGCGGCAAACATATATGGAAGAAAAGAATAAGGACCTTTTCCTCCATTTGCATCTTTTACTGCATCCCACATAGAGAAAAAGTACAAGCAAGGATAAAACATCAACCACTGATAATCGGTATATTTAATGGCATCGAGAATTTTTCCATGAAAACTTAGGAGTATGACATAATTAAAATTAGCTTGTACATTAATTATAAATTCAAGTGCCAAGAAAGCAGTGCCTTTAACGTACTTTCCATTCAAATACTGACCAAAACCGGGAAATGCTATGCTCCACATTAATTTTCCAATGGACTCGTTCTCATCTATAAGTCTCCATATTATTGTTGTTTACTGTTTTTTTGCTATTTCTTTTCTATTAGGAGCAAGTGGAGGCTGTTCTAGCCATTTATTTTTCACCATAATATTAAACCATTTTTTTGTTACCCCAAGATTTTTTAAAATGATTTTTTCATAAGTCATGACAAGATCTGTTCGCATAGCTGATGCTAGACCTGTCCCATTATATGCTTGTGCAGCTTGAAATAAAAATCCGATATGGTACATCATTAATTTATCAGAAAAAGGGGAGTCTGTTGAAGTTGTAACTTCTGTCTCCCATGACATAGGAACAGGTAAATTATCCATACGCATGATTTTTGAAAAGGATTGTATTTGTTCGTTAGCAGTTTGTTCTGAATCATTTAAAAATTTTCTTACTTCTTTTGTTTGAGCAACTTGACTAAAACCAATCGAAAGAGTCTTAGCCATGATACTTTTTTTGAGATTAAAAGAAATACTTATGATTTCTAGTGCTGATAAGCGTCTCCCTTTTCCAAAAAAACCATCTGTGAAATCTTTACTGGAAATAAATTGGGTATTTTGATCAGGATAAAAATAAGGATCTCTTTGAAAGTTTCCTTTTTTAAGTAATAATTCAATGGTTTGATGATACATTCTTTTCCCGTCGTTATCACATGAATCATAAAAATCCCTTAAATCTTTTCTGACAGAAACACTTAATGAAGTTGTGTGACCAAGTAAACCATGTAAAGTAATAACATGTAAATAATTTAAACAAAAGATATCAGAAAATAATCTCTTTGCACCTTTATGAAGATCTGATTCTTCGTTAAATCCAATAGGAACTGGAAATCCTTCATTTTCTATAAAGGTTGTAAGTTGTTCTTTTTGTTTTGCAAAGGTCTGTATAGCATCCTCAAAAATAGTTTTTATTGATTCATCTTCAATGATGGAGAACATGTATCTATTGATGATATCTGTTGCTGTTCCATTTATATATTCTCCCCATAATGACCCTATTTCGGAAGATGTAAGTTTTAATTTATTTTTGTCCACATTATCACCTCTTAAGTACTATTTACTCATTTGATAATAAATATGAATTTCTTTTAATGTGTTTTTTGACTGAGAATGTCAATTATGTTAACTAGGAATATCCAGTTTATATATGTGAGATTGGATGAGAGGGGGGGGTTAGGATGGCGCGAAATTCGATTTAAATGATTAAAAAGGCGTGTAATTTTAGAGTATTTGGATTAAAATTAAGGTGAATTTTAATATCTTCATTAGAAATGATCGTTATATGTTTGCTATTTATTGGTATATCTGTTATTCTTGAGAAGAGTTATCTTTGTTCTTTTTTCAGATTGAC
>NZ_BCVG01000210.1 GCF_001591625.1 Metabacillus fastidiosus NBRC 101226 | reverse complement strand
TGTGGCAGCCTCGTTTCCTTCTTTTTCCTGTCTCTTTTTCTCCTCAATCTCAGATACTCTCATAACAAAATATTCAATATTTTTAAACTGCCAGTATGCTTTTAACAATTTCCTGTTTCGGGATAATTCTTTTTGTTTATTTTGAGTATTCGTTTTGATAATGCGTAATATAGAAGCAGGATATGATAAATAACTTAAAAATAAATGCATTTCCTCTTCTTTGAAGGGATAATATTGCTGATATTCATAAAACCAGTTAACACAGTCATCGCATTGAGTGGGATATGTTTTTAATGTTCTATTTAAAAACAGGATCATATCTTCAATCGGAGAAGCCATTCTTGCTTCTTCAAGATTAATAAAAAATCCTGTTCCTTTTTCATCATATAAAAAATGATGAGAGGATAACCGGCCATGATTCATCACTATTCTTGTTGCTTCTTTTTCCTTCATTTCTTCTTCCCAGTCTGCAAGCTTCCCTTTTGCAAAATCAATTGCACGGCTTACTTCAATAAAATAAGTGACTGCCTGGAGTTCAAAAGGAGCTAAATACAGCTGTTTCTCACATTGCTCTACATATCTCTCATATAATGCCTGCTCTTCATTCCACTTCTCTAATACCGATTCGTAATGAGATGCTGATTCATCCTCTTTTAGTTTTTGTTCCTTCTCTGTACGCTGATGTAACCTAGCAGCTTCTTTAAATAAATATAAATGTTTCTCATTTCGCTCATCGGCCAGTTCATTTTGCAGACATGGCATTAAATAGTAAAGATTATTTTCATGCATTGTAAGCAGTTGTTTATACCGATTCGGAAAAATTTGTACATAATTTTTATACTGGCTTTGTTCAAGCTGTGGCAGAAATTTTATAAATTGCGGATTACGCTTATTTGAAAGTTTCTTTAAAATAAAAGAATAAGTCGTTGTATGCACTTTATTTACACGGTCATTTATTGATTCAATATACGTCGGCTTTATATCATACTGTTCTAAAACTTGTTTAATTTCATCCATATTTCCCACCTCTATAAAAAGCGCAAGCATCTGTAGATACAATCACTAAGGTGCTTGCGCTAGAAAGACAATCATTTTGTTTTTGAATAAGCTGGAATATATAAAATTTGTCCTTCGTAAACGTCATTATCTGCACCAAAATCATTGACACGGATAATTTGTTGTACAGTTAAATCATATCGATCACAAATCATATCCAATGTTTCCCCTTGCTGAACGATACAAATTTTTAATTTAGAGAAATCTTCTTCATCATCACGTGCAAATAAACTTGCTAAATAATTAGCATTATCACTCGTTGCAGATGATGGTTCTTCTTCACGTGGCGGTTCCACTGCTTTTTCCTTCTTTACCGGCTGATCACGCTGAGAAAGCAATGAATATTGAACTTCCTGCTGTTCTTTTTGTATTTGCTCCGTTGGTTCTTTTCTAACTTCTATTTCGAAAACTTCATCATTTTCTTCTTCCTCTTCGATAGTCGCTGTAAAGAAAAGATTTTCACTGCTGACCAGCTGTTCAATTTCTTCTCTTTCTATCTTTTCAGATAAAGATAAATTATTCTCCTCTTCCCGATCCGAATCATCTGATTCTTCTAAAGGCTCCTCTTCGATATCTCTGTAGAAAGATTGCAGTTGATCATCGCTTTCCTCTTCTTCATTAAACTTCTCTTCCACTTCTTCAATCAAAGGCAGCGTTTGTTTATCATTTTCTTCCTCTACAGCCGCTCTTGTAAATTCCAATTCTATTTTTTCTTCCTGATTAAGTTCTGCTGGGATAAGTTCTGCTTTTTCTCCCCGATCATGCTCTTCTAAGACAAATTCTACTTTTTCTTCCCGATCATGCCCTTCTAAGACAAGCTCTGCTTTTTCTTCTCGATCATGCTCTTCTAAGACAAATTCTACTTTTTCTTCCCGATCATGCCCTTCTAAGACATGTTCTGCTTTTTCTTCCTGATCATGCTCTTCTATGATAAATTCTGTTTTTTCTCCCCGAGCATGCT
>NZ_BCVG01000209.1 GCF_001591625.1 Metabacillus fastidiosus NBRC 101226 | reverse complement strand
CCCGACTGATGGAAGTTTCACTTTATTCTTTTTTCATTCGTTTCCTGATTGCAAATACGATAAATATGATAAGTCCGATAATCAGGAAAACAGGCATATTTCCAATAAAGAAAACGATCAGACCGGAACCTGCTGATAAAATAAAATTTAAGCTTCCTATAAATTGTTTTTTCGTTTTCTCCCATGTATTTAAATCTTTACTTTGCAGATCAGGAACATTTACAGATTTCTCTGCTATTTCAATCGTCACAGTTGCTAAGTCAGCTTGGTTCTGTAAATAATTCATTCTCCCTTTTATTTGCTCTATTTCTTCTTGCACTGTCGCCAGATCTGTTGAAATTTTCAGCAAATCTTCTGTCTTCTCTGCTTTTTCCATAAAGTCAAGCAATCTTTTCTCCACCACTTGCTTCGATTTTAAACGTGATTCCAGATCAACAAATTCTTCTGTAACATCTTGTCCGGAAATAGTACGATCTATCACTTTTATACTTCCACTTTCCAACGCTTCAATAAAAGGGTGAAAAGCATTTGTTGGAATACGAATAGTCATCGTACCTTGCAGCTGTCCCTCTTCTCCATTACGATACGTATTAGAATTTAAGATATAACCTTTTTTCTTCACCGCTTCTGTTTGAATTTCTTTTACTGTATGTTCATAATTTTCTACCTGAACTGTTAATTGAGCATTATAAATTACTTTTCTTCCTACACTGCTTTCTTCTTCTGAATCAGCCGAATCTTCACTCTTTATTTCCTTTTCCTGCTGATTATCAGTTACTGTTATATTTTCATTTTCTGTTGCTATCTTACTTTCTTCTGTCGTATTAGTACACCCGCTCATTATGACAACGATGCAAAACAAAAGAAAAATGGTTTTTTTCAACAAAAACACTCCCTTATCTTTTATTAATAGAAGGAAACCTCTTCCCTTCTTGAAACGTATAAAGCAGAAAGGTGGTGCTGTTATGAACAAACTATTGCTGTTATTTATTTTAATTTTAACAGGATGTAATACCGGGCTAGTATTTTCAGAAGTCAGTATGACAAATATTCCTTCTGACATGCAAAAATCGATTGAGAGTGCCAAAACGGAAAACGGCTGCTACCTTTTCACAGATGAGGGAAAAGATATGTATGTATTTCTAAATGGAGGAAATGTTATTCCGGGAGAGGAGGCAGCTTTTTTTACAGATGTTAAAATAGAACAACATGAAGATACATTAAATATTTACTTTACCGAGAACAAAACTAGCGAGTATTCAAATGAAAAATTAAAACATCAATTGCTTTATAAAATTACTCCGCACGATTCATATGAGAAGATACAGTTATTTCGAAACGGGGAACCAATTCCATTCGATATCGTATTTGAAATTTTAAAAATATAGAACGTTCCATTAGCGAACGTTCTATATTAGTAGACGTGTATTAAATAAGGAGGTTACAAAAAAAGAATCCCGGTAATTTTCTTACTCCGTCTTCCCCACTTCGTTGAACGGGAAAAAGACAAATTCAGATTTTCCGATAATTCTCTTTTTATTGATTAGGCCGAGTCCATTTCGGCTGTCGAGACTGTTTGTACGATTATCTCCCATGACAAAAATTTCATTTTCAGGCACTTCGACAGGACCAAAATCATCTGTTAATAATTGACCTGCCTCTGCTGCATCTTTTTCATTTTCCTTTAAATACGGTTCATTTACTTCTTTCTTATTTATAAACAATATCCCGTTTTTCGCTTGTAAAGTATCACCAGGTAAACCAAGTACTCTCTTTACATATCTTTCGTTCTCCCCATCAATAATAATAATGTCCCCTTTTTCAATTTCTCCGATAAATTTCACCGTCTTATTTACAAAAAGACGTTCTCCGTCTTCTAATGTCGGGTTCATCGATTCTCCCCTTACTAAATACGGTTCAAATAGAAACATACGAATAATTAACACAATCCCAATCGCAATTAAAATCGGTTTAATCCATTCTAATGCAGAATTTTTCTCTTTAATATTTTGCTCTGACATGAAAAAGCCTCCTATATTTTCTATAATAAGATAAAGTGAAACTTCTATCAG
>NZ_BCVG01000208.1 GCF_001591625.1 Metabacillus fastidiosus NBRC 101226 | reverse complement strand
AAAAGTACAAAGGGATCTTTGATTGAAGATCCTTTTAACTGTTTATCAAATTAAAGCTCCTTATGACTGATTAATACTCAAATCTTTTTACATGTTTCCGATAATATAAAAAAGAAGTATATTTTTCATAACGAATGTTTTACTTACAAAGGGAGATTTAAAATGTTAGACCAATATAAAAAGATTGAGATTGATAAATGGATCGAAGAACAATTAGAAGAGGAAAACAGTAGTGTATTAGGCAAATTCATGGCTAAAGCATACAGAGAATTTGGAGAATTTGAGATACATGTCTATATCCTTAAAAAGTGGCTCGAATCTTTTAGCAATCACTTTATATAATGTCATTATGGCGATACTCATTATGTTTGAGTATCTTTTTTATGTATTTTTATATTGATCTAGTTAACATAAGGTACATTATCGGCAGCAAAAAAGAACCTTTTTTGCGTTTTAAATAAAAAAAGCCTTATTTTTATTAGAAATGAAAACTAGGAAACTATAGACTTTAAAATAAATATGTTATGTAAATAAAATAAAAAATGGTTTCCAGACCAGGAAACCATTTTTGTAGTTGACCATATCATGTTACCAATTCGTTTTTCTCTTTTACGTAAGGAAGATAAACAATTACTGTTCACTGTCTCAGTAGATGTGAAAAATTCTTAAAGATAGAGGTGAGATTGATTGTTTTTTCTTCTAGAAATAATGACTTAAATAATATATTGTATACCTAAAACAATGAAAGCCCTACCTCTCTTTCATCCTTACGGCTCCTTGTCCGTGCCAGTGTGAATCAGGATTGCAAAAATCAAGTGACTATTTTATAGAATTATTTGATGAAACTTCAAACGTTCGTAAAAGAAATTTAAATAATAAAAGTGAATTAGATTGTAGAAATAACAAGAGAGGTTAATGCTCTAAAGGTGAGTTGGAGAAGTTGAATGTCTTTGAAAAGATCTACTTTTAATAATAAACATATTCCCAAAAAATTCAGGATATTTTCGGGAGATGTAATACATTATCTTAAATTAATCTTAACAGAAACTTTTTATTTGATTTTCAGTAATCCCTTTAATTAATGACAGTTCACTAATCAAAAATTTATGTGCGTTATCTAACATTTTTTTTTCGCTTGTATTAAGTGCTTTTTCTTTCTTTATACGCATTAAATCACGTACAACTTCAGTACATTCTTGGATTTTACCCGTTTTTATTTTGTCCGTGTTCACTTTATACCTTTGTTTCCACGGCAGTAATCTATCTGATTCTCCATGATGAAAAATGTTTATGATGTGCATTAATGCAATTATGTCAGTAACAGGGCGTATACTTGAACTCAATATTTTACCCGTAGGAATCATGACTTGCATATTACTGATTAACATTTTTATGACATAATACTGTTGTTTTTCCCCTGAGATTTCCTTTTCTTCTATGGCTTTAATTATACCTGCTCCGTGCATTGGATAAACAATGTTATCGCCAATTTGAAACAAATAATCCACCTCCATATATGGTAAGCTTCTTAACCTTAACATATATATTATCTTTTATCAAATTTTTAATAATATCATAAATTTATTTTAAATGTCAACTACTTTTTTAAAAAATCAGAAAAAGCAAAAACAATAGGAATCGTGTCGTATTACCAATAAAGGGAAGGTTAATTTTTCGCGTATATTCTGAAACCTCTACTAATCTTAATATTATTATTCTATATAAAACCTTCCTGCACAAAAATCGACTGCCTTGTTCACTAATCGTTACCTGTTACTTTAAGTGCAATTCTTCACAATCTCATTTAATTTAAACTATATTTAGATGAAAAATAAAAACCTCCTAATCAGGAGGCTTTCTTATTAATTCGTGCTACTTCACATGAATCATGAATGAAAAGAGAGGAATAGTGGCTTGCACCTTTTCTAATTGCTGACGTAGAGGAAACTTAGACTCAATAAATACAGTTGAATAATTAACTTTCGATTTCAAGAATAGCCTCAATTTCTTCTTGGATCTCTCTATTCACCAAAAGAGCACGTTTTTTTCTCAATTCAAGATCCATTTCTTTATCAAT
>NZ_BCVG01000207.1 GCF_001591625.1 Metabacillus fastidiosus NBRC 101226 | reverse complement strand
TTACTGCCCATTAAGGCTGGGATAAATGGAAAGGATGTGTATACTATGGCATTTATTAAAATATCAATCATTTTCATTTTTTCATTAATTATCATCTTAAATATTCCAAAATCCGATGCCGTCACTTCCACATCTATTCAATCAGGAGCATGGCTTGGTGAATGGCCTTCCAGCTCTGCTAAAAATATTGAGAGCTTCGAATCGATGACTAATTATAAACAACACTATATTCATACTTTTATTAATACAAATCAAAGTTTGAATGATTGGAAAAGCTTCATGGACTATACAGCAAGCACCGGGGCAATAAACTTCTTAACATTGGAGCTGAAAAAAACTGATGGTACTGATTATTCTACAGTTGATGTAAATAAGGGATTACTGGATGAGAAACTAATAAAAATAGCGAATCAATTAAAATCTTGGAATAACGGATCAGAAATATACTTGCGTATTATGCATGAAGTAAATGGAAACTGGTATGGATGGAGTATTGGAGATAGCAATATTAATACAAATCAGACTTACAAAGAAGCATTTATCCATATTGTTCAAATTTTCAAAAATGCTGGAGCAGAAAATATAAAATTCATTTACAATATTAACGCAGAAAATGTAGGTTCTAACGCCAGTTTTATGGATGCTTATCCTGGGGATAAGTATGTAGATTATGTTTCAATGGACGGATATAATTGGGGAACATTAAAATCATCTGAAGGATCTGAACATTGTAATCCGATCGAGCATTGTCATTCATGGCTTTCGTTCCGTGCCGTATTCGATGCACCTTATAATGCTCTTACCACACATTCCAAACGCCCGGTCATTATCGCCGAATATGCATCGTCAGAGCTTGGCGGTGATAAGGCAAAATGGATTTATGATGTTGCCTACCAGTTAAAGTCAGGTACATATCCAAGACTTAAGGCAGTAATTTGGTTCCATGAAAACAAAGAAACTGATTGGAGAGTTAATTCTTCTAATGAAACATTAGAAGCATATAAAAAGCTTTACAAATAATTTTTTTAAAAAAAGGGAACAAAATCTCACCTAGATTGTTCCCTTTTCCCATATTAAAACATTACTTAACTAAACAGTTTTGAAATAAATCAGATGCAAAAGTTCTTTCCTTTACGATTTTTGTTAAAGCGATAATAAAGTCATACGAATCATTAAGCAATTCCGCACGATTGAACTCTAATCCTAGTTCTTTACATAAACTTTGGCAGTCATAACCGATATCATATAATACTTCAATATTTGCTGTTAACGATAACAAGTCACATGTAACAATTCCTTTTCTTCCTTTTTCAGCTTCTTTTTGAATAACTCTCTTTATATCCGGGCCTGACCACAGTTCCCCATGTGAACCTGCACTGCGGTATGCAATTTTCCAAGTTTCCAGCTGAAGTTCTTCCGCAATATTTCGTGCCAATTCAAAGAATTGCTCACTGTATATTTTATGTGTTTCAGGTTTACCTGGCTGGCTATGAGCTGTAAAAATAACCGCTGTCTCATTGTGTACATTTCCCGGAAGCCAGTTAACTGCTGTCTCTAATCTATTTGCTATAGCAGTGACCAGTTCAGGATGTGTATGCCAATGATTAATATCAAGGACCGGTATAGAAATCCCCATCTTCTCTAATGCTTTATGTACTTTTCTTTGATAAAGACCTGTGCCTGTTTTTGAATAAAGAGGATTAAGCGGGAGAGTAATAACATATGTAACACCCTCTTGAACCATTTTCTCCACTGTATCTTCAACAAAGGGAGGGGTATGTTTGTAAGCAGTATAAACTTTTACTTTCTCTATAAAAATATTTTGAAGGGAATGGGAAAGCGCTTGTGCCTGTCTCTCTGTAACAGCTCCAAGTAAATCAGCAGTACCAGCCTGGCGAAACCTTTCTTTTGCAGCTTCCATTTCTTCAGCACTTGGTATTTTACCGTAACGAATATTTGTATAATACTCTTCTAAATCATCAATAGAAGACGGTGCACCGTAAGCAAAAATAATAACACCGATCATTTATCTCACTCTCTTTCTTAAATAATTTTAAAATAAAGTGGAACTTCCATCAGTGGGGGGTTTTTTC
>NZ_BCVG01000206.1 GCF_001591625.1 Metabacillus fastidiosus NBRC 101226 | reverse complement strand
CAGAAATTTGAAGTGGGAGGCTTACTGCTCGTTAAGGCTGGGATAAAGATGTACAAATACTCATTTCTAGTTATATCTCTTTATTATATTATTCGGAAACATAGTAAATTATTTGTACACAAAGAAAAAAGTAAGAGAATTATCCCTTACTCGTTTTTATGTCACGAATGATTTCGCCACAATTAGTGCACGTAAAGATTATATTTTGGTTAGATTGGGCAGTGATCGTTTCTTCGCTTAACGGCAACTGTTCAAGACAGTTTGGACAAATGATTAAAGGCAATTTCACTTTAATTGTCCCCTCCTATAATTGAAGTAGGTCAAAAATTTCAATTGCAATCATGTCGATATTATCGAATTGATATGACTGTGGCTTTTCCCCTTTTTCATATACTTCTAATTCATATGTGTTCGTTTTATCAAAAAACTTAACACTGCAGCGTTTTTCTCCCTGTACTTCGAAAAAACGCTGTAACGGCTCTCCAGTTGGACTGTCCTGTAAGCTTTGTAATCTTGTAATAATTCCTAATAGTTGTGAAGTCATTGGGAATCCCCCTTCTTTAGAACAGTTAACTTTCTTCATTAACTAATTCTTTTTCAATTATATTGTTTACCTATGTGACCATAATATCCACTAAAAACAATGTCAATACCCAAAGTTACAATCTAAAAGTAACTTTTTTCGAATACCTTTACTTTACGCATTACCAATTTTACAATATGTAAGAGAGAGTTCCAATTTATTTTTTTATAAAAAAGGAGATTATTTCGTTGGCAAACATACATAAAATTGATGAACGTCTTACCATTATTGATAGTATGGACTTAAGAAAAAAAAATCGTACGAGCACATATATTCTTCAAGACGGAAAAATTGCATTATTTGAGCCGTCTGCAAGTCCCTCTATTCCGTATATTATCGAGGGCCTACATAAGCTTAATATCCCACTCGAAAAAATTGACTATATCATTGTAACACATATTCACCTCGATCATGCAGGTGGTGCAGGATTACTTTTAGAAAAATGTCCGAATGCTAAATTAGTCGTACATCCTAAAGGTGCAAGACATATGATTACTCCTGAACGTTTAATAGCTAGTGCTAAATCTGTTTACGGAGATGATTTTGATCGATTATTTGATCCAATCGTTGCAGTACCTGAAGACAGGGTTATTATTATGAATGACAAAGAAACAATTCAGATGAGCGAAAAATGCACTCTCACATTTTACGACTCACCAGGACATGCAAACCATCATTTTAGTATTCATGATTCTGTTACAGGCGGTATATTTACTGGTGACACAGTCGGTATTTTCTACAGTCAGCTTTTAGAAAAAGGACTGGAGCTGTATCTCCCGGCAACATCTCCGAATCAATTTAATCCTGATGCAATGCTTGCTTCTGCAAAGCTTTTTGAGGATTTAGGCGCAAAGAAAATTTATTTCAGCCATTTCGGTGTAAGCGAACATCCACAAAAAGTATTTACTGAACTAAGAAAATGGGTGCCTGCATTTATAGAAGCAGGGAAGAACGGTGTCAGCAAAGCAGATAATAATAGTTTTGAATCATTAACAGAAGCTGTCGTTAAAGAACTTGACAACATCATTTTCTCTTATTTACAAGAGCAAAATATTTCTTTAGATGATGAAATAACAGAAATTATTAAGCTTGATATATTCGTTTCTGCACAAGGAATTGTTGATTATTTTCAAAAAACCGGTGTTATCCATGAGTAAGAAGATTATCGTTTATACCCAGCCTGAATGTCCACCATGTCAAATCGTGAAACAATTTTTACAGCATTATAATTTCAGCTTTGAAGAGATTGACATTACAAAAAATGAAGAAGCAAGATTAACATTAATAAATGAGTTCAAAGCAACATCAACACCAACTGTTACGATAGATGATGAAATTGTAATTGGTTTTAATTTACAAAAATTAGAACATTTATTAAATATTGAAGCTTGATTAAACCAAGAGACAGCAGATGTTCCGCTGTCTCTTTTCGTGTCCAAAAAATAATTCCTAGAATAATTATTAATAAAATACAAAAAATAGGATGAAATTCCTTATTGTTAATAAAGTGAAACTTCCATCAGTGGGGGTTTTTTC
>NZ_BCVG01000205.1 GCF_001591625.1 Metabacillus fastidiosus NBRC 101226 | reverse complement strand
CCATCAATGAAGGATGAGAAAAAACCCCCATTGATGGAAGCTTCACTTTATTAAATTTGAAATGTACGAAGAAAAAGGGTCTTTTCTGTTCGCAGCTTAGAACGAGAAATCAAGATTATTTGTTTAGATATTATCTTATCTTCATTTAACGACAAATTTCTCGGGAAATAAAAAGATGGAAAAAGAGTGATTTTTGCTAAAAAAGGTTGTCCAATTTGAAAAAAAGTAAAATAAATGAATAAAACCCTTGTCCCTCTTGACTTTTCTAGCATATATCTACAACCAAGCTAATAAAATATTACAAACCTATCAAAGAGAGAGTGTCTGAGGTGAGGGATCGTGAGTGAATATTCTGTATGTAGTAAAATAGACATCATACGATCTAAGAATGACAACATTGCTGAAATGTCTTGGTATGCGAGTCTCATTTCACACTTCTCACATCCATATTAGGGAGGTCGAGTGGTGTGCACGATTACATCAAAGAACGCACAATCAAGATTGGAAAGTATATCGTGGAGACAAGAAAAACAGTTCGCGTTATTGCGAAGGAGTTTGGTGTTTCCAAAAGTACTGTCCATAAAGACTTAACGGAAAGATTGCCGGAGATTAATCCAGATCTAGCAGCTGAAGTGAAGGAAATCTTAGATTATCATAAATCAATTCGTCATCTTCGGGGTGGAGAAGCAACAAAATTAAAGTACAAGAAGGAAGAAGTACAGCAGCAGGAACCAGTGAAATGAGATAGGTGTCAATGTCCTAAAGACAAATCGAAAGTGTAGACAAAGATAGGAAAAAATCTTACAAAAACATACTTTATTTAATGAATTATGATACAATATTAAACTAGTATGAGTATGATTTTTTTTGGAAACACGATTTGTTAGGAGGATATAGAATAGCATGTTTGCGAGAGATATAGGTATAGATTTAGGTACAGCGAATGTACTAATTCATTTGAAAGGGAAGGGCATCGTTTTAAACGAGCCATCAGTTGTTGCATTAGATAAGAATACAGGGAAGGTTCTCGCAGTTGGTGAAGAAGCAAGACGTATGGTGGGACGTACTCCTGGGAATATTGTTGCAATTCGTCCGTTGAAGGATGGAGTAATCGCTGATTTTGAGGTTACAGAAGCAATGCTAAAGCACTTCATTAATAAATTAAATGTAAAAGGTTTGCTTTCTAAACCTCGTATGTTAATTTGTTGTCCAACAAACATTACTTCAGTTGAACAAAAGGCCATTAGAGAAGCGGCTGAAAAAAGCGGCGGTAAGCAAGTGTATCTTGAGGAAGAACCGAAAGTGGCTGCAATTGGTGCCGGAATGGATATTTTCCAGCCAAGCGGAAATTTAGTCGTTGATATAGGCGGTGGAACAACAGATGTCGCAGTTTTATCAATGGGCGATATTGTCACCGCCTCTTCCATTAAAATGGCAGGAGACCAGTTTGATTCAGAAATATTAAATTACATTAAAAAAGAGTACAAGTTATTAATTGGTGAACGTACATCTGAAGATATTAAAATCAAGGTTGCAACGGTATTCCCAGGCGCACGTAATGAAGAAATTGACATTCGTGGACGAGATATGGTCACTGGATTACCACGCACAATTACTGTAAATTCAAAAGAAGTGGAGCAAGCACTTCGTGAACCAATTTCTGCAATTGTACAAGCAGCGAAGAGTGTATTAGAGCGTACACCGCCTGAATTATCTGCTGATATTATTGATCGCGGAGTTATTTTGACTGGAGGCGGAGCTTTATTAAACGGTCTTGATCTGCTGCTTGCAGAAGAATTAAAACTTCCTGTTCTCGTTGCAGAAAATCCAATGGATTGTGTTGCAATCGGAACTGGTATTATGCTGGATAATATCGACCGTATTAGCAAAAGAAAGCTAGGATAAAAGAAAAAGGACCTCTCATAATGGAATGCCTCATTTCTTCATAGTATTTAATTGTATGGAGATCTGACATTTTAATTAAGAAGGGTCTTTTTGTTTTGGAAACAATATTAACATTTGATATTTACAGACGATATAAAAATAGATATAGAAATTTTCCGCTAATTTACAAAAATATTAATGAGGAAATATGAGCTTTCCTTTATAATAAAGAATAGAGAAATCTGTCGAAATAAAGTGAAATTTCCATCAGTAGGGG
>NZ_BCVG01000204.1 GCF_001591625.1 Metabacillus fastidiosus NBRC 101226 | reverse complement strand
TTACTGCTCGTTAAGGCTGGGATAAAACAAACGGGACTATATATTAATTTGCAGACTTCAAACAAAATCCTCAGATAGCCTCTCTCATCTCCAGATGTCGTTCCAGTTTCCTTTTTACTCGCTGCAGAGCATTATCAATTGACTTTACATGTATATCTAATGTTTTAGAAATTTCTATATATGATTGCCCATCTATATATAAAGCCAAAACTTTTCTTTCCAAATCAGTAAGTAGTTCTGCTATTTTTAATTCTATATTAGCAGCGTTTTCTTTATTAATGACTAATGTTTCGGGATTTGTTATTTTTCCTCTAGGTATCATATCCATCAATGTGTAGTTTGATTCGTCATCATAAAGAGGCTTGTCCAAAGAAATATACGAATTTAAAGGACCATGTTTTTGACGAGTGGCTGTTTTAATCGCAGTGATAATCTGTCTAGTAATACAAAGATCGGCAAAAGCCATAAAAGAAACCATCTTGTCCTCTTTAAAGTCACGAATCCCTTTAAATAAACCAATCATTCCTTCTTGAACAATATCCTCTTTATCTGCTCCAATTAAAAAATATGATCTTGCTTTATTACGTACAAACTTCTGATATTTATTAATTAAAAAGGACAATGCCTCACTATCTCCATTATGAGCCATTCTTATTAAAACTTTATCTTCTAATTTAGTATAATCTCCATTCAGCTGTTCATCGCTGTTTAGACTCACTTATATCCCTCCACTAAATTCAATTGAGTTTTGATATTTAATAAACTGATAGACAGTTATTTTTCTTAAGACAGTAGAAAAAACCACTTTGTTATTTCTTAATCGTCCTTGACGCTCATTAAAAGTATAAATGACAATGAATTAAAAGGTTGTCGAATTATGACATAGTTGAAATACTATTAATTTAAAAGAAAATGAAATGTTACATAACTCTACAGTTATTCCCCTTTCATCAAAAAATCAAAATAATTTCTCTTCAAATACCATGGAAATTCCCTTAAGCATTTCATAAATAAAAAAGGTTTAGCCCCTATGACTAAACCTCTGCCTTGCTAATTATTGTATCACTCCAAATAACCGCTCTACCATATGAGCCTTTTTGAAAAGGGTATACTCATCATATGCTTTTTAAATCATCCTTATCTGGACTGGTGTCAGTATTGGACCTTCCTACTATTTTATTTAATTCTCCTGTATCACCTTTTGCATTAATGATTTCAAATATTTGATTTAATCCCTCGCTGATTTGCTCATCATTATCTTTCATTTTTTGACCCCCTTATAAAATTAATATTATTATTTCCCGCTTTATCGCTAAGTATGTTTCCTATCGTATTTTTATTAATAAAACATAAAAAGAGATTGCTAGGCTTTAAAACATCTATTAGCCTGACAATCTCTCTCTGTACATTATCTATGTGAAAAAATCGTTCTTGCTCCCCCCATTACTAAAAAACAAAATCACTATCTGCTTACTTCGGTTTCAGCTTCAAATTCAGCTGTATTTTTGACACGTTCTACAAATTCTACTACCGGCTTTTTCTTAGCAAATAATGAAAACAATTTCAATTGCCAGTTTAAAGGACGATTGATTATTGTATATTCAAATAAAGTTTTATTATCATTTATTTTATTTAATTCATAACAAGCAGTAACTTCGACCATATCCGCAAATACATAACCTATTTTCTTCCTTTTTTTATTATTTTCATTCACATATTCCAATGTTTCTATATCATATTCGTCTATTCGTTCTCCTTGTTTATATGTTTGACGATACACACTTCCAACCTGTTCATTTGTTATTTTAACAGGTCTATGTTCAACTACATTGGGCATGATTTTTTGTATATCATTTAAAGAACCATCGAAAAACTTCCAAACTTGTTCAATTGGAGCATCTATTTCTATATCTTTTGTCCATTTTTTCATTGTATATCCCCTCTATCAAAAAACTCATTTATTATGTATTGGAAATTCCATTATTCCATAAGAAATTTTATAGCTTCTTTTTAAAAAATCCTATCAATACAAATGTTACCAAATAAAACATACTAACAAATGGGTATTTTTATTTAATTTCAACATGTATTGATAGAATACATGTGCTACTTTGTAACTATTTCCTTTTTAACATAAAGTGAAACTTCTATCAGTAGGGGTTTTCC
>NZ_BCVG01000203.1 GCF_001591625.1 Metabacillus fastidiosus NBRC 101226 | reverse complement strand
CCCCACTGATGGAAGTTTCACTTTATTTGTATAAGCTTTGACTTCAATGCTGTCAAAGCTTATATTAGTTTTTCCCTTTTTGCAAGGTAAACACAGTTATTTCAGGTTTGCAAAAAAAGCGAAATGGTAGTCTTGTCATACCGAGACCGCGATTAACATATACTTTCATTTGATTCACATCATACATTCCTTCTGTATAAACGGAAGCGAAGGGCGGAGTAATAAGCGGTCCATAAAAAGGAAGCTGGATTTGTCCCCCATGGCTATGTCCTGAAAGCTGTAAATCCACCGGATAATGCTTTGATTGTATTGCTGCATCTGGTTCATGTGCCAAAAGGATAGAGAAGAGTCCCTCGTTTAATTTGCCTAATGTCTTTTCATAATTAGGTAGGCCGAGCATTAAATCATCAATTCCAGCTATTTGAATCATACTTCCATCTCTTAAAGTGATTCTTTTTACTTCGTTTTTTAATAGATTAAATCCAGATGCCTCCATAATATCTTTGTAAATATCTGTTCCATACCCACCGTGATCATGATTTCCATAGATGGCGAATTTCCCTACTGAGGCTGATAATGTTCTTAAAACTGGAGCAACTTGTTTATATGCCCTGTATTGATTTGGTTTGTCTATTAAATCACCAGTAAAAATAAGCAGATCAGGTCCTAAATCATTAATTTTTGCAACAATTTTTTCAAGTCGTGATAATGGATAAAATTCACTTAAATGCGTATCACTGAATTGAACAATTTTTAACCCGTTAAAACCAGCTGGGATTTTAGGATGTGTAAACGTAATTGGTGTTATATCTAAAAGAGAAGGTTCTATAAATCTTGCATATGAATAACCGCCAGCGGCAGTTAATAAGCCTGCGAAAGATAAAGAAAGGATGCCTTTTAAAAAGGATCTTCGTGAATATGTCTTTGTCATAGCAACCTACCAATCTATTATGAAAATTTATTTATATAAATATATATTAAAAATTTGAAGTTCGATTTTAACTCAGATGTATATAATTATAACATTTAATACGGCTACATTATATGCCTGTACTTTAATTGTAAAGTAATCGTTATATAAGCCAAATTACTATTCTAGGATATAGGTTTGGAAATGTTGGCATTGTTTAGTAACTATCTAGATGTTACTTCATTTTTCCATATAAGCTAATAAAACTAAGTTGATTTTGGCTCATCCATTTGCAGGCTTCCCTTTTTATAAATTAGAGCAAGATGAGCCAAAAATCGAGCGCTACATTAAGTTTTTATGAAGTATATATTTGAATTTTCTTAAAGTATCCTTAGTTATTGATAAACGATTAATTATTTACTTGCAGTCGGTTTTACAAATGCTCTGGACCCAGCTGATTTGAACCAATGCAGACATAGGATAAAGATTAAAATAATATCAATGGCATCTCCGCCATAGTACATGATCATTCCTCCGGTTTCTGCTTGTGCTGCAGGTACATGGGCGGGGGGATTAGCATAAATATATTTAGATAAAATGCCGTGTCCAGCTAAGGCAATCACGAATATAATCGAGCGGTACATATAGCTTGTTCTATGCGGCACAGGGTCAATGAAAATCATGGATATCGTAAAAAGATAGCCTGCAATAAATACATGGATATGGATAAAAAGATGGAGTACTGTATTTCCATGCATCATGCTATATAAGTTGGTTGTGTATAGTATCCATAATCCGCCAATATTTAATAGAGAAGTGATAGCTGGATCACTTATAATCCGCATAGTTTTACTTTTTAATATATATGTAAAACGCCTTGCTAAAGTTATAGGGATAGTGCGCAAAAGAAGAGTCATAGGCGCAGATAGTGCGATAAGAAGCGGAGCGAGCATGCCAAGGAGCAAATGGCTTAACATATGGGCGGTAAAGTCTGTATGCCCAAGATCAGCTAAAGGTCCAGCAACCGCAATAATGGCACATAATATTCCAACAGTACCGTATATGATACGATAAAAAGGCCATTTTCTGTAACGTTGATTTGAGATAACTACAGCTGAAATATAAAAAATTAATCCGAACAAGAAGGGCAGAGCTAACAGTGTTTGGGGAGTGATATAGTTAAATGATTCAAGGGCGTTAATCATTGGAAATTCCCTCCTAAGTATTATTTTATCCCAGCCTTAACGGGCAGTAAG
>NZ_BCVG01000202.1 GCF_001591625.1 Metabacillus fastidiosus NBRC 101226 | reverse complement strand
TTACTGCCCGTTAAGGCTGGGATAAAATGAATCTTCAAGTTAGAAAAGATAAAATACTAACCCTTAATTAAAATGATGAAAGCAAGTATTAAACATACTACTGATGGGATAACTGTTACTAAAGGCTGTTCGGCCCTAAAAATATGTGTATATACTGCTCCAATCATAATTACAAAAATAATCAGGCTGCCGATTATAGTTAAATAACGATTTCCAAATCCGGCAAATAGTGCGATTGACGCAAGCAGCTCCAGAACTCCAGTAACTGTCATAAACCAGAGCGGATATTCATATGCCCTCCAATGTTCCACTTGAAAATTAAATTGTAAAATTTTAATTAATCCGCCTAAACCGATAAATCCCCCTAAAATGATCTTTAAAACTATCATAATTACAGTCATTATCCGGCTCCTTTTTCATTAAATAAACTAGATATCTTACAGACCTTTCATTATTAAGCTCACTACTTCATTTGCTAACATTTTGGAAGTACTCTTTTTAGTTAATAAATGAGAAATAATTAGATTTTCAATCATGCCGTATATACAGACTGCAATAATATCCATAGATAAGTTAGAGCGAAAATATCCTGCTTTCTGTTCATATTTCAAATTCACTGCTAATAGCTCTATTATTTTTTCTTTATACTGTTCTGCATCATGAGCAAGAATAAGGCCTATACGGGTTAAATTTTCATTTTCTGCAAAAAAATCAAATAATATCTCGATCGATTTTGTTAAGGTTAAAGTCAAGTCTTCCTTTTTCACTTCAGAGGATAAACGAAGCGACCCTATTAATTCATTTAACTTTAGTCGAAAATCGTTTACAAGCTCATCAAAAATTGCATCTTTACTTGAAAAATAAATATAAAATGCAGGCTGGGTTAATTTAGAACGGGAAACGATATCACTTACTTTAGTACTGTAAAATCCTCGGCTGGCAAACTCATGAATTGCTGCTTCCTTTATTCTCATTCTAGTCTCTTTTCCCTTTAATCCCTTTCCGACTGCCAGAATAATCCGCTCCCTTTAAGTTATTTATAAATAACATTACTTCATAGTAACTTTTATACACTCATCTTACCAATAAATATAAAAATTGTAAAATTAATAAAACTCGCTAAATTAATATATAGCGAGTTTTATTATTCGTCTTGTAATATCCTATTTGCTCATAATATTTTTTTATCTCCCTCAAAATTCTCAATCACAATTTTTCCGATCGTACTGCCAGTTTCGATTAACTGATGTGCCTCTTTAATAGTTGCTGCATTGATTGGAGATAATTTTTTATTTATTGTTGTTTTTATTTCTCCCTTATCAATTAATTCACTAATTTTATTTAATAAAAAATGTTGTTTTATCATGTCGTCTGTATGATACATCGATCTTGTAAACATAAATTCCCATACAAATGTGGCACTCTTATTTTTTAATATATTAAGATCAAGGAACTCTTTATTTTCAACAATGGAACAAATCTTACCTTGGGGCTTTATTATTTCGCCCATATTATTCCAATGTTGATCTGTATTATTCAAACAAAGAATGAAATCCACCTCATTTATTTGGAGATCAGCTAATTGATTTTTAAATGATTGATAATGATTGATAACATGATCTGCACCTAGTTTTTTTACCCAGTCTCTTGTTTCTTGGCGTGAAGCAGTAGCTATAATATGCAGACCGGCATACTTCGCTAATTGTATTGCAATGGAGCCGACTCCCCCTGCACCTCCTATAATTAAAATATTTTTAAATTCATTTTCAACTTTATTAATTAGTTCAATATCTAAACGATCAAATAATGCCTCCCATGCGGTAATGGCGGTCAAAGGAAGAGCTGCCGACTCAGAATATGATAATGTATTCGGTTTACGCCCAACAATTCTTTCATCTACTAGATGATATTCACTATAAGTACCAGGCCTTGTAATACTTCCTGCATAGAAAACTTCATCTCCGACTTTGAAACTCTCACATTCTTCTCCTACCTCCACTACAATTCCGCTGGCATCCCATCCTAAAATTTTTGGTTCCTTTTCAATTTTTTCCTTTGGTGCACGCACTTTTACATCTACCGGATTAATTGAAATTGCCTCAATTTTAACGAGTAAGTCTCTGCCTTTGGGAATCGGTCTAGGTAATTCAATATCAATTAAACTTTCTTCTTTCTCAATAGATAAATATTTTAACAAACCAATTGCTTTCATAATTATTCCCTCCTACAATTTATCCCAGCCTTAACGGGCAGTAAGACTTCCCCTTCAAAGTTTTGAAAAGTGAAGTGGGGGATCAACTGCCCGTAAAGGTCC
>NZ_BCVG01000201.1 GCF_001591625.1 Metabacillus fastidiosus NBRC 101226 | reverse complement strand
AAAATTTATTAGGGACTTATCGGACAACCCCTTTTTATATTAATTTTAAAAAGTGAACTAATCTTTTTAGCTTTCTATCATTTTGCACAAGCTGAACTCACCAATATTGAATCTGTAAAAAAAGTGCCTGAAAGACGGTTAAACACTCGTTCTTTCCAGTGTTCATGACATTGACCGGGATTATGATTTCTTTTTCTCTTCTATAACAGATAATATATGAGCCTCTGTTCCGTATTCTCCTCGGATAGTTTTTCTTGCGCCTACCGGTGTTCTCGCAGTGACTGACTTGATTTGCTTTTCACCCTTTATCTCCATTTCAACGACAAAGCATTTTGCTCCGCATCTCATGTGAATCCCCCATTTCTCGGGCTTTTACACCATTGTAAGTGAAATTGATGTGAAAGGGAACTTTCTTTGATATCGGATTTTGGAATTTAAGCACTGTTGGATTTGCTGCCTTAAGGATTGTAAAATAAGAAGGTTACGGATAAAAAGGAGGACCACTTTTGAGAAGAACTAATATATGTGCCTGGACTGAAAACTGGGAAAATCTATATAGTCAGGAAGAAGCGGTGTTGAAAGACATATTTAAAGATGAATTAATTGGTATATTTCATATAGGTAGTACCTCTATACGAGCAGTAGGTTACGCAAAGCCGATAATAGATATTTTAATTGTTGTGAAAGATATTGAAAAAGTTGATTTATATAATAGCGATATGTTCGTATTAGGATATGAAGCGAAAGGAGAGTATGGAATTGCCGCAAGAAGGTATTTCTCAAAAGGAAAGAGTGATAGAACACACCATGTACATATCTTTCAAATAGGAAATGAACATATCAAAACTCATTTAGCTTTTAAAGAGTACTTAATAGAAAATCCTGCGGAAGCGAAACGATATGGGGAATTGAAAATAAACTTAGCAAAACAGTTTCCAAATGAGCATCATGAGTATCAAACTGGAAAGC
The DNA here is from genome assembly GCF_001591625.1 of Metabacillus fastidiosus NBRC 101226. Lineage (GTDB taxonomy): Bacteria > Bacillota > Bacilli > Bacillales > Bacillaceae > Metabacillus > Metabacillus fastidiosus. The sequence continues at coordinate 1,480 of NZ_BCVG01000201.1, read as the reverse complement.
AGCAGCTTGTTAATGAATTAGCAGAGAAAGCGAAAAAGTGGGCATTATGCAGAAGTTTTCCAACAGATGTTCTGGAATAGAAGAAAGTATCATGAATAAGAAGCTGACAGAAAGGTTATGTAAGGAAGGAAGACTCAGAAGCAAAAAGCAGCGGTAATAGTTCTTTAATATGAAGCTTATTAGCTTTGGAGGGATTTGGTAGTGCTATTCAATAAAAAAATGAAATTTAAGCTGTTTTCACATGTTGAGAATCCGTACTATATCGTATTTTGCGATTTTGATGAAACGTATTATCCCCATACTATGACCAAAGACAGGCAGCGGGATTTATCATTTTCCGACAGAAGGCCCCCACTTCAAGGAATGGGAAGAGTATAGCCCAATGAGTAAGTGGGAGATGAATGTCGGTTGGCGGTAGCCAACATCATTCTACATATAGTATAATGGAAACGTATGTTTCTATTAAGCGAGGTGGAAATAATGATTGTCCATAAAGCCTATAAGTTTCGTATCTACCCAAACAAAGAACAGATAGAATTAATCAATAAAACGATTGGCTGTTCTAGATTTGTGTTCAACTTCTTTCTCGACAAACAAAAAGAGAAAGATGCTTACTGGTATATTTGCGAAGAAATGAGGCAAAATGGTCAGCTTACGCCCAACAATTGGAAAGGTGAGTTCTTAAACAAATACGAAACAGTCAAAGCACTTCCACATTTAAAAAAGCATTACTCTTTCCTGAAAGAAGTAGATAGTATCGCCTTGCAGAAATCGGTTGAAAACTTAGCCGATTCTTACAGTCGATACTATAAAAAACAGAACAAAAAACCACGCTTTAAATCGAAAAGAAATCCTGTTCAGTCTTATACGACGAAACAGACGAATGGGAATATTGCTGTAACAGAAAACAAAATCAAGCTGCCGAAACTAGGTTTTATTCGTTTTGCGAAAAGTCGTGAAGTGGAAGGAAGAATCATGAGTGCAACCGTTAGACGCAACCCTTCTGGTAAATATTTCGTATCCATAGCAACGGAAACAGAAGTGACAGAATTGCCTAAAATGAATTCAGCTATTGGTATTGATGTAGGACTAAGAGATTTTGCCATTCTTTCTAACGGAGTTACTTATTCAAATCCTAAATTCTTCCGCATATTAGAAGGAAAATTAGCAAAGGCACAGCGAATCATGAGCAGAAGAAAGATAGGTGGGTCTAATTGGTACAAAGCTAAAATCAAAGTAGCCCGTATCCACGAAAGAATTGCAAACGCACGAAAAGATTACTTAGACAAAATTTCAACTGAACTTGTCAAAAACCACGACATTATCGGTATGGAAAATTTGTCAATAAGTAACATGTTAAAGAATCGAAATCTTGCCAAAGCGATCAGTGAAGCATCCTGGTCACAATTCAGAACGATGTTAGAGTACAAATGCAAATGGTACGGAAAACAATTAGTCATTGTTGGAAAAACATTTGCCA
>NZ_BCVG01000200.1 GCF_001591625.1 Metabacillus fastidiosus NBRC 101226 | reverse complement strand
CTTACTGCCCGTTAAGGCTGGGATAAAATAGGCAGCAGACTGGAAAGATAGGGTGGTAAAGAATAGAGAATACTTAATTTGAATAAAAGGAAAAAGAGTAGGAAAGGTTAAAGGAGACTTGAATGAAACAGGGGGAATTTATGTGAAACATCTATCTTTTACAAAAATAGTTGTCACCTTGTTTGTAGTCGTCCTTCTCTTTTCTGCGGGATTAGATGTATACGGTCAGCATAATAATATTGACTATAAACAGTGGAGCAGAATTGCTATTAGTACTGTTAAAAAAGAATATCCTGCTGCACAGCTGACTGATTATAAGTATGTTGGACGTGCAGAAGTAACAGCTGAAGAAGCGAAGGACATTTTTAATATTGTCGTGAAGGAAGGAAATGAAAGCTTTAATGTGAAGGCTGAAGTCTTTTTTAACCCGAAGGATGGCAAGCTGATTACTGTTCAATTAGAAAGAGTGGCCTCTTAAATAAAAAAATTAGGAAGCATTCCTAATTTTTTTTCATTTTGAAATATTCTAATAATGTACTCTGATTTTGCACTAAATCTTCCAGTGTATATTCGTCTAACACTTGCAGGTAAGCATTTAGAGCTTTATTCAATACATGTTTTAAACCACAAACCGGTGAAATAATACATTGATTCTGTTCATTATTAAAACATTCCACAATATGAAAATCTTCCTCCGTTTTACGGACAACTTTTCCAATGTTAATCGATGATGGGTGATGTGCTAAGCGGATACCGCCATTTCTTCCACGAATCGTTTCAATAACACCTAATTTTCCAAGATCGTGGATTACCTTCATTAAATGGTTCTTTGAAATATCATATACTTCTGCAATTTCTTTTATATTTGAAAGCTTATCAGATGGTTTCGTCGCTAAATATATAAGAACACGAAGGGAATAATCAGTATAATTCGTTAATCTCATTTAAAAACCTCACATATTTTCTTAACACAATGACAATATCATATCATAAATAAATTTGGAAAAAAAATAAACAGTACTAAAATGTGACAGAAATATTAAAGATGTATTTTAAATATTGCTTTAATCAGAACTTGCGGTTATTATAAAGATATATTTTAAATACATCTTTTAAAAAGGGAGAGATAAATATGTTATCTCAAAAAACAATCGAAATCGTAAAATCAACTGCACCTGTATTAGCCGAAAAAGGTGTTGAAATTACAAAATGCTTTTATAAAAATCTGTTCAGCAGTCACCCGGAATTATTAAATATTTTTAATCATGCAAATCAAGCAAAAGGGCGTCAGCAAACTGCTTTGGCAAATACTGTTTATGCTGCGGCTACATATATTGATCAGCTTGAAGTATTAATTCCGGCAGTAAAGCAAATTGCGCATAAGCATAGAAGTTTAGCTGTTAAACCAGAACATTATCCAATCGTTGGCGAGCATTTATTAGGTGCAATTAAGGAAGTGCTTGGTGATGCAGCGACGGATGAAATTATTAATGCATGGGCTGAAGCATATGGTGTAATTGCTCAAGTATTTATCGATGTAGAAAAAGAAATGTACGAAGAAGCAACAAATCAGACTGGCGGATGGAAAGATTTCAAAAAATTTAAAGTAGTGAAGAAAGTAGAAGAAAGTGCTATCATTACATCTTTCTATTTAGAGCCATCTGATAAAACCGCTTTACCTGCTTTTCTGCCAGGACAGTATATTACGATTCGTTTATCAATCCCTGGAGAAACAAATTTATTAAATCGTCAATACAGCCTGTCTGATGCAGCTGGACAATCTACTTTCAGAATTTCAGTAAAGCGTGAAAGTGAATGCACACCGAAGGGAAAAGTATCAAATTATCTTCATGATCATATTAATATGGGGGATGAATTAGAAGTTACAGCTCCAGCAGGAGATTTCGTACTTGATGCTGAAAAAGCTGCACCGGTTTATTTAATTAGCGGGGGAGTAGGAATTACGCCTATGATGAGTATGTTAAAAACAGTGGCAGCCAGCCAGCCAAAGACTCATTCTTCATTTGCTCAAAAGATAATGAGCATGTTAAAAACAAAAGAAACTGCTCAATTAAATAATCCTGTGACATTCGTTCATGCAGCGAAAAATGGAGAAGTTCATGCATTTCATGATGAAGTTTGTGAAACAATCGAAAACCTGCAGAACGCTAGAAGATATTTTGTTTACGAGCAGCCAACAAGTGAGGACTATGTGAAGAAACAGTTTAATGGAGAAGGCTATTTAGATTTCGAAAAACTGAGCTCAATTGTAAAGGAGAAAGAAGCACAATTTTACATTTGCGGTCCAGTAGAATTTATGAAAGCAACTGTTATTAACCTTGAAAAATTAGGTGTCGCAGAAGAAAATATTCATTACGAATTTTTCGGACCAGCGCTAAATTTAAAGGAATATGAAATGGCATAAAATCGGACTAGAATGTCCAAAAAGGCCCTGTTATGGAAATCCAGTAAAATCACGGATTTGAAGACAGGGCCTTTCAGCGTTTAAAATTTATTAGGGGCTTATCGAATTTTCTTTATATATACTAAAGTTGAAAATATATATAAAGTGAAATTTCTATCAGTGGGGGTTTTCTTCAT
>NZ_BCVG01000199.1 GCF_001591625.1 Metabacillus fastidiosus NBRC 101226 | reverse complement strand
GCTGAAGGTGGCGGATCTTCTGATCCTCATCCTGTACAACCTGTTCTATGACATGTGTGAGATGAGTTGCAATGTTTTCGATAATCGCCTCCGGATAGACACTTTCATCATAGGCAAGCTTCAGAATAAGCTGTTCTCTAGGAACGGCGACCACGGTTAAGCCGTAATTGGTGGCTTCATTTCCATTCAGATCATTGAACACAAAGCCTAGCTCATTCTTTTCTTGATCCAGTGCACGTTCATCTAGCGCATAGTTTTCAAAAACCATCACATGGTCAATCAAATCCCGTTTTAGCTCACTGAGGGACTGCACATCAGACAGATTCAGATAGCTGTATGCCTGGCTTTCGATTGCTTCCTCCTGAACGCGCTTTAAGACGTCCCTAAAGCTTTGGTGATCTTTCACTTGGATTCTCGTTGGAATAGTGTTGATAAACAGCCCCACCATTTTTTCGATTCCTGACACTTTGGCATCCCTTCCAGAAACAACGGAACCAAATACGACGTCGTCGGTATGGTTGTACTTGGCTAATAGGACGCCCCACGCACTCTGTAGGGCTGTATTGAACGTGACATGATTTCGATTCGCTAATTCGGTCAGTTTCCCCGTTAGCTCACTTGAGAATTCAACGACCTTTTCCCAGTTGCGGGAATCGCCAGATTTCCTGCCCTTTGTGATGGACGGAATGGTTGCCGGTTCCTGATAGCCTTCCAGGTAGCCCTTCCAGTAGTGAACGGCATCTTCCCGTGTTTGTTCCTCCAGCCACCCGATATAGTCACTATACGGCTGCGGCTTCTCTAACTGATGGATTCTTCCGGCTCGTTTATTTCCATAGATATGGAAGAGTTCACCCAAAATGATACCTCGTCCCCATCCGTCAAACAATATGTGATGATTGCTCCAGATCAGCTTATAGGCCTCCTCACCGATTTGGATAAGCTCCAGGCGAATTAAAGAATCCCGGCCAAAATCAAAGCCTTTTTCCTGATCCTGTTTCAAGTATTGCTCAATACTCGCCTTCTGTTGTTCCACACTTTGACAGCGGATATCACGGTAGTTAAACCCGATCTTCCGATCTTTTAAGATGACATTCCTTGGCTTTTCCGTGATTTCATATTCAACAGCTGTCCGAAGGAGCTCATGTCTTTCCATGATGACATTGAAACTTTCCTCCAATAAATGCGGATCGATCGATCCATTGGCCTCGATGACGATTTGTTCAAAGTAGGCACCTGACGTTGGATCTTCCAATGCATGGAATAACATTCCCTGCTGCATATTGGCCAGAGGATAGATTTTCTCGATTTCAAATTCGTGATATTTTCTTTTGATGTCTTCCAGCTCGTGGATGCTTAATCCCCTGTCACCATAATCAAACGGGGTTCTCTCCGCCTGTTCTTTTGAGACACAATGGCGAATCACGGCATAAAGGGCTTCCTTGTAGGCTTCCGTAAAATCCTTCACAGTTTCTTCGGAATAGACCTTTGTGTTATAAGTCGTATCAATGATTAACCGGCCATCCAAAACGACCGCATTCATTTCCATCGCGTTTTCTCGTGTATGTTTGTTTCCAATCGACTCTCCCGTCGGGAGACTGGAAGAAGAGAAAACGGCATTTTGGAGATCTTCATCCATCTGCCCCAGATAATTAAACAATAGAGGCGGCTGTGCAGCCTTCCTTAACTCCTCGTCTTCGCTCAAATGCTTTAAAATTCCGTAACCGATGCCCTTGTTTGGTAATTTTCTAAGGGATTCCTTCACCATTTTGATGGTCATGGAAAGGTCTGTTTCCTCTCCCAAATCAATCAGGACCGGATACTTCGTAGTAAACCATCCGACTGTCCGGCTGATGTCTAGTCCTTCCATAATCTGTTCTCTTCCATGCCCCTCTAGGCTGATTCTGATCCGATTTTCACCTGTTACCTCCCTTGTAGCCACTAAAAGCGCAGTAACCAAAAGGTCATTGATTTCGGTATGATACGCCTGGTTGGTTTCCCTCAACAGCTTTCTTGTTTCCTCTTTCTCAAGAATGGTGCTGAAAGTGTCACTGTCTTCATACCAGTATCGTTCGACCTCTTCTTTTGTCTCCAGAAATCCCACATTCTCTTTCAATGTTTCCACCCAATATTTCTTTTCTCTTGCGAGCTTTTCGCCTTTGGCGTAAGCCTGGAGCTTAGAAGCATACGTTTTGTAAGACGTCGTTTTTGGATAAAACCTGACTGTTTCACCCTTTTCCAGCTGACTGTATCCCAGCGCTAAATCTTCAAATAGGATTCTCCAGGAAAAGCCGTCCACGACAAGATGATGGATAATCAGTAAAAGATGGTCCCCATCTTTTGCCTTAAACACTGCTGCATTCACAAGCGGCCCTTCTTGAATATCAATCTGCAGTTGAAGCTTTGAAGCGAGTTCCAGAACCTTCTGATCGGGCACATCCTCTGACGAGACGTCATAGACCTGAAAACCAAACTGCTGGGTTTCCACTCCGCGATTATACGAAAGCATCTCTCCATTTTCATTCTTATAAATCATTCTCAAGGCGTCGTGATGCTTCAGGATTTCTTCCAGGACTTCCTGAACCCATTCCGTACGGAATCCGTCTTTTCTATACAACATAACCGCATGGTTATAATGATTGACATCTTCTGTCCCTCCCATG
>NZ_BCVG01000198.1 GCF_001591625.1 Metabacillus fastidiosus NBRC 101226 | reverse complement strand
ACTTCACTTCCTCGAATTACTAGAACTTTGAAGGGGGAGTCTTACTGCCCGTTAAGACTGGGATAAATGTTACTTAACTTTTCAACATAAGATAATAAAATTGAATGACGGATTTCAGCAGATTTTATGTTGTACTTTTATAAATATACAGTGGAATTTCAAATTTCCTTTATATAAATTAAAGCACTATTAAAAATGAAAACATAAGTTTTTTTAAAAAAGAACATACTTAAAATAAGGAGGTGCTTTATTCGATGTCAGATGAAAAAGAGAAGAAGCAGGAGAATCATAAAGAAACAAAAAATGAGCAGAAAGCGTCACTGGTCGGTAAAGTGGCAGTAATTGGTTTTGCTGGGGGTGTTTTTTGGGGCTTGCTTGCTTATTTAGCATATATATTGAATCTTACAGAAATTAGTCCGAATCTTATTCTTCAGCCATTTATTCTCGGTCAGTGGAAGAATGGGACGATGGGGAATATAATTGGTATTATCGTACTTGGTATTTTATCAATTGGTGCTGCTTTCGTTTATTATGTATTATTAAAACGATTTAAATCAATGTATATTGGAATTTTATTCGGTTTATTATTATTTGGTCTCGTCTTCTTTGTATTAAATCCAATTTTCCCTAATTTGAAATCTGTTGCTGAGCTGCAAAGATCAACGATTGTCACAACAGTCTGCATTTACATATTATATGGTTTATTTGTAGGTTACTCCATTTCTTTTGAATATAATGAATTAAATATTGAAAGATGACATAAAAGTATTCATGATGAGTGATCTAAAAAATTGTGATAGAATGTTCTTTACACGAGCATTCTTTTTCTGTTTGTAGATTATGGTAAATAACTATAACTGTTTTTAAGCCATTAGATAAGGGGATGATTTAATGAAGTTAACGAAACTTCGTAATCGTTTTTCTGAATTACATATTGACGGAATGATTATTACAAGTGAATTTAACAGAAGATATATGACTGGTTTTACAGGTACTGCTGGCATTGCGGTTATATCTGAAGATAGAGCGGTGTTTATTACTGATTTCCGTTATGTGGAACAAGCGAATAATCAAGTAGAGGGATTTGAAGTAATTGAACATAAAGGTCCTATTATTGAAGAAGTTGCTAACCAAGTAAAAAATCTTGGTATTAAAAAATTAGGATTTGAAGAAGATCATCTTACATATCGCGAATACAGTTTATATGCTAAAGAAATCAAGACTGCTGAACTGCTTCCAGTATGTGGAGCGGTTGAAAAGTTACGCTTGATTAAGTCGAAAACAGAGATTAAGATATTAAAGGAAGCTGCCGATATTGCGGATGCGACATATAAACATATTTTAACATTTGTTAGACAGGGCTTAACAGAAGTTGAAGTAGCGAATGAACTGGAGTTTTTTATGCGAAAAAATGGTGCAGCATCTTCTTCTTTTGATATTATCGTTGCTTCAGGCTATCGTTCTGCTCTCCCGCATGGAGTTGCGACTGATAAGGTGATTGAAAAAGGGGATTTTGTTACACTTGATTTTGGTGCATACTATAAAGGTTACTGCTCTGATATTACAAGAACTTTTGCAGTTGGTGAACCGAGTGTGGAGTTAAAGAAAATCTATTCTATCGTCCAAGAAGCACAGCTTCGAGGCATGAACGGGATAAAGCCGGGAATGACTGGTAAACAGGCAGATGCATTAACTCGTGATTACATTAATGAGCAAGGTTATGGTAAATTTTTCGGACATTCGACTGGCCACGGTTTAGGAATGGAAGTACATGAAGGGCCGACATTATCTATTAAATCTGATACGATTTTGCAGCCGGGAATGGTTGTTACGGTTGAACCGGGTATTTATGTTGGTGGACTCGGTGGAGTGAGAATTGAAGATGATACGGTTATTACAGAAAGCGGAAATGAATCGTTGACACATTCACCGAAAGATTTGATTGTCTTATAATCTGTTATATGTCGAAAGTATTCGAGAAACTATGCAGCAGTTATTTTTAGGAGGAACTATATAATGATTTCAGTAAACGAATTTCGTACAGGATTAACAATTGAAGTTGACAATGCTATTTGGCGTGTAATGGACTTCCAACACGTGAAACCGGGAAAAGGGGCTGCATTCGTACGTTCTAAACTTCGTAATCTTCGTACTGGAGCTGTTCAAGAGAAAACATTCCGTGCTGGCGAGAAGGTAGCAAGAGCACAAATTGAAACACATAAAATGCAATATTTATATGCAAATGGCGATCAGCATGTATTCATGGATACAGAATCTTATGAACAGCTTGAATTGCCTGCAACACAAATCGAGTACGAACTTAAATTCTTAAAAGAAAATATGGAAGTAAGCATGATGATGTTCCAAAGTGAAACACTTGGTGTGGAATTACCTAATAGTGTTACTTTAGAAGTAACACAAACAGAGCCTGGTATTAAAGGTGATACTGCTTCAGGCGGATCAAAGCCGGCAACTATGGAAACTGGTTTAGTCGTTCAAGTTCCATTCTTCATTAATGAAGGAGATCAGCTTATTATTAATACAACTGAAGGAACTTACGTTTCAAGAGCGTAATATCCAATCAAATTTTATTTCCTTTTGACTCATCCATTCGCAAGCTCTTTTCAGATGAAAGTGAATGAGATGAGCCGGAAAATCGTGCACTATACTCAGTTTCCACTGAATATATGGTGTATTAATTCAGGTCTATATAGGGATTGAATCTAATTATTAGGTTCAATCCCTTTTTTTATCCCAGCCTTAATGAGCAGTAA
>NZ_BCVG01000197.1 GCF_001591625.1 Metabacillus fastidiosus NBRC 101226 | reverse complement strand
TTATCCTGCTACGATATATACCCCTACTGCAATAAGGGAGATAACGAATACAACAGCATAAATCAAAGTAAGTCTCGTTACATTTCCTTTTGTTTTTTTATTATAATTTGTATCTTTATCATTTGCTGCAAAAATCGTACCAACTAACGCCACTATCGCCAGTATTATAATAATGATAACCGAAATAGTCATAATCTATCTCCTTTCCATACCTTTTCATTAAAGTTAAAATATATAGGAAGTTCTCTCTAAATAATAACTTAGTATCGCTCAGATAAGACCATCCAATCCTATACGATTTATACCATCCAATTTACAAAAACAAAGCGAACTCTATAATTTATAGGCTTTTATTGAACAAGTGGTTGGTTAAAACATTGTAAAATTGGATGGTTATTTTCCCAGAGAAACTCTTTATTATAAAAAATATGCTTAAATTGGGTCTCTATGTAATTATGACTCGATTAAAATGCTGACTTAAAAAGTAACGGAGATGATTAAACATGACATGGGCTTTTGTCCTTTTATTGATTTTTATTGCTTTTGCTAAAATACTCGTAACATGTCTTCCAACCTCTGCTGTGGAATGGATTATTAGCAAATTCGAATTACATCCAACACTTAGCAATACAGATGCCACTGTAACAATCAATGGAAGAAGCTTGGAAGGTGAGGAGAAAGATCAAGTTATTCATTATTTTAACGAAGCGATATTTTTAGAGAAATATTATGGAGCTCCCGAGGACACCGGCACTCCATTAGTTATAAATACTAAGAACGGTAAAAACAGCGTTAAACTATTTTTATATAGTTACAACGATCACATTGATGTCGTTAAAAAATATAAGAAGAAAGTAATCGCATATCGTTTACGTTCTAATAGCCTTCAGAAACTTCTCGGCCAGTAACGAGAAAATCAACTTAGAAAGATCGTCGAAAAGACGGTCTTTTCTTGTCTAATAAGTTTTCATCTCTTTTTACAGCATCCCTCCCTTCAGAGAATGACAGATAACATCTTTCAGTATAAATATGATAATATTTATTAAAAAAGGAAGGGAAGATCAACCTTGCCAGATTGGTCGTATCATACTATATTCAAACCTATTCTTCATAAACTACCACCTTCCTTTAGCCGAGAATTTATTCACCGAGGGATGAGCATACTAGCTTCTACATCAATAGGTGAAGCGTTGATAGAATTTCTCGGTCATATGACACCTTCCAAAAAATTGGAGAAACAATTATTCGGTGTTCCATTTACTTCTCCTGTTGGACTAAGCGGCAAAATTGATCCTACATTATCTGGACTGAAAGCTTTTCAAAATCTTGGTTTTAGCTTCATTGAGATTGGTCCGGTTTCTATCCACGATTCAGCAATAAAGGAAGAACTATATATTGATCACAAGCATGAGAAGATAAAGGGATTTACAGGCTCATCGATAAAACTGTCTGCAGTTAAAAAACAGCTCCAATCTCTGAAAAGAAAGAAAGTACCATTTTTTATAAGGTTGGAGGGGAATTTTCAGGAAGTAACGCATATATGTGAAGAGCTCCTCCCTTTTAGTGATGGATTTATTATGAACAGTAATATTTTTGATTCGGTTAATCAATGGAATAACTTTCGGGAAAAATTAAAGAAACCAGTTATAATTGCTCTTTCAGCAGAAAATACAACTGATATTTCATCTATTAGTAAATATAATCCAAGCGGAATACTGCTTGAAGATTGTCATTCCTCTCATATAATGGAAGATGCACTTGCTGCAATAAGGAAATCAGTCAGTTATGATCTGCCTATTATCGCTTCAGGTAAAGTTAGAGAGCCGGCAGATGCGGTTACATTATTAGAAAATGGAGCTTCTCTTGTCATGCTCGGATTTGATTATGTATTTGCTGGACCTGGCCTGCCAAAGCGGATCAATGAGGCATATAACAACAGGTTCCCAAAAGAATCAGCAGTTGTGAAAGGATGGATTTTATATTGGCTGTTCGGTTTGGCAATTACAGTTGCCGGATTTATGGCACTGCTGTTTAGTATGACAACTATTATTCTTCCATATGATGAATCCTTTTTAGGAATAGTTAGAAACGATATCCTGAATTTCAATCCTGCCATTTTATACTTTATGGCACACGACAGGATGACTCTTTCAGGAACGATGATATCAGGCGGAATTATCTACATGCAGCTTGCGAGATATGGAATTAGGAATGGCTTTCATTGGGCAAAAAGAGCATTCAATATAGCGGGTATTATCGGCTTCCTTGGAATTCTCTTATTTATCGGTTATGGGTATTTTGATTGGCTTCATGGAGCATTTTGGATTATTTTATTGCCATTATTTATTTTTGGATATAGGAAATCAAGAAATGCCAAATCAGCACCATCAAGTACGAATCTTTCCAATACCCGGTTCTGGAAGCTGAGCTTAATTGGACAGCTGTCCTTTGTCATACTTGGATTTGCTTTAGCTGTTGGTGGAATTGTCATCTCAACCGTCGGGATATCAAGCGTCTTCGTACCAACTGATCTTTCTTATTTATGCCTTACTCCAGAGGCACTTAATGAGTTCAATGAACGATTAATTCCTGTTATTGCACATGATCGGGCCGGGTTTGGAAGTGCCCTGTTAAGTGTAGGCTTACTCGTATTGATGCTTGCCTTATGGGGAATTCGCGAAGGGGAAAGCTGGGTCTGGTGGACCTTCACAATCGGTGCCATTCCGGCATTTTCAGCCGGTATTATCACTCATTTTATTATTAACTACACTGATTTTTTTCACTTATTACCTGCTTATATTGCAGTAATTTTATATATAACAGGAGTCATTTGTACCGCACCGTTTTTATTAAAAAGAAATTCA
>NZ_BCVG01000196.1 GCF_001591625.1 Metabacillus fastidiosus NBRC 101226 | reverse complement strand
GGACCTTTACGGGTAGTTGATTTCCCGCTTAGCTTCCTCGAATTGTTAGAACTCTGAAGTGGAAATCTTACTGCCCGTTGAGGCTGGGATAAAATAAGAAGGAAAGGCTGACATTTAAGTTAGCCTTTTTTGTTTGAATTTAGCCAACTGTCATAAATAAATGGTACTATATCATTATTATCGAAGAAGGGATTGAAGGAAATGAAAGTAGCAATAATTGGAGCAATGGAAGAAGAAGTTACGATATTAAGAGATCAATTGGAAAATCGGACAACAGAAGTGATTGCAGGGAGTGAATTTACAGAAGGCAGTTTCAAAGGAATAGATGTCATTCTGTTAAAATCAGGAATTGGAAAAGTGAATGCTTCTTTAAGTACTACATTATTATTAGATCGTTATAAGCCGGATTATGTTATTAATACCGGATCAGCAGGAGGATTTCATGAATCATTAAATGTTGGAGATGTCGTTATTTCCACAGAGGTACGCCATAATGATGTAGATGTAACTGTTTTTGGTTATGAATATGGTCAAGTACCTGGACTTCCAGCTGCATTTTTACCAGACGAGAAATTAGTTCAAATTGCACTGGAAAAGGCGAAAGAAGCCGAAGGAATTCAAGTAGTAAGCGGCTTAATTGTTACAGGTGATTCATTTTTAAGTGATCCTGTACGAGTAGATTTCATTCGCTCAAAATTCGAAAACCTTTATGCAGGGGAAATGGAAGCAGCCGCAATTGCACAAGTATGTCATCAATTTAATATTCCATTTGTCATTATCCGTGCTTTATCTGATATTGCAGGTAAGGAATCAAATATTTCATTTGATCAGTTTTTACATAAAGCTGCGAAACATTCAGCAGAATTAGTATTGAAAATTGTGGAAGAACTGGAAAATAAATAGATACCACTCGTTAGTTGGATAAATTTACATCCTCTATTTTATAACGCCTTATGTTAAAGTTAATTTACAATTTAATGTAAGCGGGTGATTTTTTATGAACAAAAATAGATTAAGAGCCCTTATGAATGATTTTAAAAGATATGCTTTTACTTTACTAGCAGTTAGTGTTTTTCTATATATAGGTGTCGTTCTTCCGAAACAGGCAGAAGCGTCAATAAATAATATATTATTAATGATTACGACTAGTTTGTTTTTAATTGGTTCATTTATATTTTTTCAAAAATCACTCCAATATAAACGACAATTGGATAAAATAGAAGAGAATGAAGAGATTTCAAATTAATCAACTTCTAAATCAGTATTTTATAGTGAAAAGCGAGGAATAATTAGTTTCTCGTTTTTTTCTGTACGGGCAGTTAAAAGTATTTTGAGGTGAGTTTATGAGGTTATGGCATGAGCATTTAATTGATCGATTACCAAGACAGCAATTATTAGGACAGCATCGAGAATGTGCGGCTTTAAGGGGAAACGGCTGGGGCAAGCCTCATGCAACTGTTAATTATGTATTCGAACACAGCTACTCTAAACTATTTTATTATCACCATTTAATTATGCAAGAAATGAAGAGAAGGGGATACAAGGTGACAGAAGAATGGCTTGATCCAAAATATCGCGGAAAGAAATGTGCCCCATTGAAAGATGATTTAAATATTGATATCAACTGGTTATACAGCAAATCAGAAACTATTTATAAGGAACATAATGAATGTTATTTGAAAGAATGCTTGGATAACTTAAAGGAGAAGGGAATTATTATTTAAAATTACAATAGAAAAAAATGATAAAAATAGTCAGCCCCACAGCTTCATAAAAATCGTGAGGTCTGACTATTATGGGGCAATAACTCAATCAGGAAATGGTTGTATCTTCGAAATGCAGATAAGATAATGCTTTTTGTAAAGTTGAAAATGTAGGTATAGCTGAAAAATCAATTCCAAGTTGTACAGCAGTTTGTGCAACTTCTGGTCTAATACCGGTAATAAGACATGTTACACCGAGGAGATTGACTGATGATACGACTAGAAATATTTGGTTTGCCACCATTGTATCAACGATAGGTACACCAGACAGATCAATAACGAGATAATCTACCTTTTTCTCCTGGCATTGCATAAGTGTGGATTCGAGGATAAATTTTGCTCTTTGGGTATCAATTTCACCGATTAATGGAAGGATACTTATTTTATTTGTTAATGTAATTATTGGAGAACTCAGCTCCAGGATCATTTCTTTTTGAGCAGATAAGTTTTTGTTAAGAACTTGAGTGTACAGGCTTACAAATTCTTCGATTAGCGTATCAAAAGCAAAATGAAATAAGTATGACCACTCCAAAATATCCTTAGGAGTAATATTTGCAGTGTCGGATAATGTGAATTCACTAATTTTCTTCCAATAAATTTGCCTGAATTGTTTGAATTGAGAGATGATATCACTAATTTGTGTATTGCTTTCCACTCTGTCATTGGCGACTTCACTTGCCCATTTCTTTATAGGTTCATAAATTGATTCTTTATCAGGAATGATAAAAACAGCTGCTATTGTATGTATAAATTTCTTATTTTGCTTTCTTAATCTTTCTTTCACTTTTTCTGGAGCATCAGGTGCATATACCGTTCCTTTTGCTGCATGTTTTGATTGTATCCATGTGTCTGTTAATTCTGTACAATGATCAATGATCAATGATGAAATCGTATAGTAACTGATTTTTATTATCCATATGTTTCTCCTTACATGCTTTTAGTATCTTGTTTCAAGAATACTACAATATAAAACTAATAAGGAGAAATTTTCAATAAATAGTCCAAAGGTCATATAAAAGGATTTTTTTTACAATTATTAGTTGGATTAATTATTAAATGTGAGAGAAGACTGTCTTAATAGTACGGAAATAAGACAGCCTCATATCTTCATTAATTTATCCCAGCCTTAACGGGCAGTAAGACTCCCATTTCAAAATTCTA
>NZ_BCVG01000195.1 GCF_001591625.1 Metabacillus fastidiosus NBRC 101226 | reverse complement strand
CCATTTTTTAAAAATTACGCGGTCGTGGCGGAATGGCAGACGCGCTAGGTTGAGGGCCTAGTGGGGGCAACCCCGTGGAGGTTCAAGTCCTCTCGGCCGCATCTTATGGATAAATATTAAGGTATTCTACATAGTGTAGGATGCCTTTTTTTGTTTTTCTAATGAAATGAGTGGTTATGACAGGGATTTGTAGTTATTGGAAAAATGGATTTGTTCCAAAAGCAAGTAGACGGAATGTGTCGACAGTTCTAAGTGAAGTATGAAATATAAACGGATGACATTGTTGTGTTTTTATATATGTGGGTAATATATGAAAATGAGTTCGAAGAATATATAGTTTGTAAATAGGGAAGGAGGAAACTTTTTGATCACTTTGCTTTTTAAAGTAATAGTATCATTTTTCGCTGTTATGAACCCGATAGGAAATATCCCGATTTTTATTTCCCTTACCAACGGTTATTCCCAGGAGCAAAAAAAACGTACTGCAAGGAAAGCTGCAATTGTTTCTTTGTGCATCCTTACTGTATTCCTTATACTTGGTAAATTTATATTTGCTATGTTTGGGATTACTATTCATGCATTCCGGATAGCTGGAGGGATTCTTATTTTTGGAATTGCCTTTAATCTTTTGCATGCTAAAACATCAAAAGCGCAGACTCCCCATTCGGAAGAGAAAGAGGAGGCAGCGGAAAAAGAGGATATATCGATTACTCCTCTTGCACTGCCTATTATGGCTGGACCGGGAACTATTGCAACTGTCATGACACATGCAAATTCTTATGATATTCCAAATTTAATTGTAGTTTTCGTAAGTTTTTCATTGGTTCTTGCACTTTCTTATGTACTGTTTTACTATTCAACGCCTATTATTGCTAAACTCGGACAAGGTGGATTGAACATTATTACAAGGTTAATGGGTCTGATTCTTGCTGTTATATCTATTCAGATGATTGCAGAAGGGATAAAAGGTCTTTTTCCTCATTTGTGAAGAATATAAACTAGTTTTGGAAGGCTGAATGTAGGTGGTAGAAATAATTTTTTGTTTTCGCATTACATCTTAATGCTAAGTTAGATGTTTGTGTTACTGTTGAAAATTAAATAATTTCTTTTTAAAAGATGAGACAGCTGATATAGTAATTATGTAATGTCCCTCATATTATCCACTTGAATACGATATTCATAAAATTTTGAAACTATGTGGTTTATTAATTGTAGTGAGGAATATATAAAATTGTTACTTTAAGTCCATTACATGGGATTTCTGTATAAGACGAAGTATAATAGTATAAATAAAATTGAAAAGGTACGCCCTATTGGGTGTACCTTTTTTACGTTGTTTAGAAAGAGTGGTCACATCTTGGATATCTTTCTATTGCTTAATGATAGTTTTAGATTCTATGTAATAAGATGTAGCGTGAATCTAGGGAACTGGACAAGGTTTTTTTCATTGGGGATACAGTTTCTGAAATTTGGGCTGATAGGCAAGTTACCAAAGTCGGCTTCAAGCAATAAGTTACCTGTATAAGCCGAAAGGGATGAGAAAATGGGTAGACGAATAAAGCATAATTCACGTGATGTGGAGGAGTTAGCAAGGCTCATGATGGCGGAAGCGATAGGTGAAGGAGCCCAAGGGATGAACATGGTGGGATCGGTCGTGGCCAATCGGGTCGAGGCTGACTGTGCCCCTGACTTTAAAAATCTACGCAATATTAGGCATGCCATTTATCAAACTATACCTGGAACTGGAATCCCTCACTTCGAGCCTGTCTTAAATGGAACATTGTATACACAACGTCCCAAAGAAGCTGACCTCCAAAGGGCCAGGAATTTGTTGCATGGTGATAGGGATCCTCGGGCTAGAATGAATTTGTGGTTTTTTAACCCTAGTCCAGGGCAAAAGTACCGAGCTCCTTGTAGCCCTACAATGCCAAGATCACCTATGACGAAGTTCGATTTTTCGCATAAGAATCATTGTTTCTATGTCGCTGTACCAGGCTACTGTGAAGAGTTTTATAGATAAATTAAAAAGGAGATGATCTTCTCATGTTTTATGAAGACTCTAATTATTATCGACAGAATTATTATCCAGGTTTCTCTCCATCTTCCATGATGCAGGGCAATGTCACACAACCTTCCGGCTTCCCGCCTTCTGGCCCTGCGTATAACGTTCCAATGGGAACTGGGCAACAAACTGAGCAAACTCAGGTAGGTACGATGCAAGAATCATTTATCGAAAATATCCTGCGTTTCAACAAAGGTAAGATTGGTACATTTTACTTTACTTACCAAGGTAACAATAAATGGAATGCAATGGTTTACCAAGGCCGCGTAGAAACAGCTGGTCGTGATCACATCATCATCAGTGACCCGGCGAGCGGCAAACGTTATCTGCTGCTTATGTCAAATCTTGACTGGGTGGAATTTGGAGAAAGAATTAACTATCCTCCTTCTCTGGAATCAAGTCCAGAGGTTCAGGAGTCTCTGATGAAAACGGAGTGAATTTATAAGCTAAAACCCAACCCGTTTACTTCCTTTTCGGAAATGAACGGGTTTTTAGTTTTGATCGAATATTAAAGTGCGCATTTGTATTTCTTAGGTGGCGAGAGGGAATGATTGTGGGTTAATATTCAGAAGCAAGTTGTGCCTATTGGCGTCGATTTCATGGATATAACGCAGTTGGTTTAGGAGTTGAAGTACCTCTATGAATGAGAAGGCTTTATTTCTAAATTATAAGTGACGTTTGATAGTCAATTTTATTTTATGGGAAAGTTGTTGACAATGAGGGATCAGGTCTCTATAATAGATCTAGTGACCTGGTGAAGCAATAAAAGTTGCTAGGAATATGTAAGGTTACAATGTAGCTGAAGCTAACAGAAAGAAGTTATAGTCTTCTGGAAGCTTTAATTTTTTAAAAAGTTATTGACTTTCATTTTGAATGTTGATATTATAGAGAAACCGCTTCTTGAATAAAAGC
>NZ_BCVG01000194.1 GCF_001591625.1 Metabacillus fastidiosus NBRC 101226 | reverse complement strand
CCGTCCAAATAAAAGATGTGGTAAATGCAATAAATGAGCTGTCAGCCGGCTCTTCCCAAGTAGCAGTATCGATTAATTCTGTTAAAGCGATTGCTGAACAGTCTGCAGCGAGCAATCAAAATGTATCAGCAGCAACAGAAGAGCAATTAGCTTCAATGGAAGAAATTGAAACATCATCAGCAAATTTAGCAAAAATCTCAAGTGAACTCCAACATTTGATTCATAGATTTAAATTTTAAAACAGTGTTCAATTATACATCCCTTGAATCAATAGATTTAGGGGATGTTTTCTTTATCAGCTTATCATTAAAATATAAATATTATATGAAGCTCGTTTGTTTTTTTTGTAAATATTCTGCTCTTACTTTAAAATAAAGTCAGGTTAAATAATCCTAATCAATTTGATAGAAGGGTGAATAGAAAAGCGTGTTTTGAGAAAAGATTGATCGAAACACGCTTTTAATATATGTAATTAAATCATGCTTTTATAAAAAGTTTGATTATTTTTAAGCGCTTTATTAAAATAAAACCCCGTTAGCCCAAGAAGAAAAGCAGAATAGTTTCTTTTGAAAAAGTAATTTGCAATTAAACTGAATTAACAATCTTTATGTTAAATCCTAAATATCCTTTTACATTTTCTTAATATACTCATACACATCTTTAGGTTTTATATTAAACAGATAAGCAATTTCTGTAATTTTTTTACCTTCTCCTTTCATTTCCTTTACTTTTGTCTCCAATGCTTTCTCGTATTCGTCTGCAATATTGAATAACGGATTCAATAAAGATTGCCATATTTCAAAATCAGTGAATTTGTCCTTTTCTATAATATTATTTAGCAATGCTTTTAATTCTTTATTTTGTATCGTTCGTTTCCCTTGTAAGACTTGTTTTTCAGTAAGAAAACACTCTATATCTTTTAAAATTTTTATAAATGATTCCATTGAATCTGTAAGGAAACTACCAGCATCCCAGCTGCCCATTCCGTGTATTAATCGAGATACAGGGTATCCATCCTCATTTAACTCAATAATAATGGGATCTCCACATATAGTTTCATATCCAATAACAATCCAATTATCATCCCAGCTGCCTTCCTCATCGGTTACAAGAGAATTCCCATCAGGATCGATACTAAATCCTGTTTGACAATCATCCAGCTGTTCGAAAGAAAATATATGAAAATGCACATAGTCTCTAATTTTTTCAAATTTCAAGTTGATAAGTTTTAAATTTCTTTTCATTTCTTCTTTTTGGTGATAAGAATTAAACTTTATAACTGACATATTTACTACATTCCAATCTATATTTTGTGTTTATATATGATTTAAATTTTATATAAAGGATAATAAAGCTAATTTGTCGATTCTAACATGTTTTTACTGTAAAACTATATTCATTTTTCAATCTCTTTTTTCATTAAAAACAGAATGAAAAGAATATTACTAATAAAATTCTACAGATATCTGGAGTTTCCTTCCTAAACAAATCCGCTTCTAATCTGGGAGCATCTATTGGAGAATTGCTCTTTTTTATTATTTCAATAAAAATAGTATTCTTAATTTCTATGATTACTTTGGTTATATTTAGTTTTTAATGTAAAATAATACTATTATGAAAAAATTTCCTAAAAAATACTTCATTAATAAATTACCTGTCCGATATATAATTTAGGGGCAAAATTATTAAGGAGAGGAACATCATGAATGTTTTATCAAATATGAAAATCAGCCAAAAATTTCTTTTATTAATAACGATATCTATTCTTTCCCTTGGAATTATAGGATTTATGGGCTATACATACATAAAGGAAATGGCACACGATTCAGAAGTAATGTATAAGGAGCAATTAAAACCGATTAGTTCGTTAGGACAGATGCTCGCAAATAACCGTCTGATGGATACTTATATGCTGGAAGCAATCTTAACAGATGATCCGATAAGGTACGAACAATTGATGCAAAGTCTTGAAGATACAATTGCAAAAAATATTCAATTGGAAATACCTGAATTATTTGCAGAAGAAGTTGTTACGATGGATGATTATGTTAAATTTGTAGAAGGATATACAGTCGTAAGAAAAGAGGCGCTTAGACTCGCTGAGGCTGGAGAAGATGATCAGGCATATAAATATTATGTAAGTGAAGGAAGCCATAAAAGAGATGAGCTTCAACAATTTAATTCAGATCTGAAACTGTATCATGAAAGCTTAGCGGAAAAAATATATAAGCAGAATCATGAAAAATTAAAGACAGCAACTGCTGTTTTCCTTGCGATTATTATTGCAGCAATGGCTATTTCTATTACAATAGGATTAATAATCAGCAGATCGATAGTAAATCCTATTAAACGAATTCAAAAGCTTATGGTCCGGGCAGAAAGCGGGGACTTTTCTATTTCAGGCAGTTACCGTTCAAAAGATGAAGTCGGGCAGCTCGTTACATCATTTAATAAGATGATTATGGGGCTGAGAGAAATGATTAGAACAGTGAATGAAACATCTGAAACAGTTGCAGCTTCTTCGCAAGAGTTGAGTGCAAGTGCAGAACATAGCGCGAAAGCGAGCGAACATATTTCATTAACAATTCAGCAATTGGCAGTAGGATCTAATCATCAGTTGCAAAGTGTGGAAGAAAGTACATATGTTATAAATGAAATGACTGATTATGCAGAACAAATAACGAGAAATGCAGAAGAAATGACAGAAAGCGCAAATGAAACAGCTGAAATTTCTATTGAAGGAAAGCAGTCAATTGATAAAGTAATGAATCAGATGAATTCTATCAATGAAAATGTTACCGGACTAGGAAGCTCAATTAAAGGTCTTAGTGAACGCTCTGTTGAAATCGGTAAAATTAACGAAGTCATTACAGCAATCGCCGGACAGACGAATCTTTTAGCATTAAATGCAGCAATCGAAGCAGCAAGAGCCGGTGAGCATGGAAAAGGCTTTGCAGTTGTAGCTGATGAAGTAAGAAAGCTTGCGGAACAATCGGCAAATTCAGCAGAACAAATAACGAATCTCATTCAGATGATCCAACATGAGACGAATGAGACGATTACATCAATGGATTCT
>NZ_BCVG01000193.1 GCF_001591625.1 Metabacillus fastidiosus NBRC 101226 | reverse complement strand
TCAAGCTATTTACTTTCTTTCAAATAAAAATAATGTAAAACAACAGCCAGTTAAAACAAACAAAACTTCTTTTAATATCTCTGATGCAATTCTACATGCTTATAAACGCTAAACATCTTCATAAATCCCATATAAAACAAGCTACAGTAACTAACCTAAAGGCCCCTCTAAACAAACACACTATCTAAACATCACCTTACACAAAAAAGCTCCAATCTCGGAGCGGAATTAAAAATCTCATAATATAAGCGTATAACCATTCTATATTTGTATTTTTTGCTTGAAATGCACTTTATGTTAACTCATGTGCTTCTTCAACGAAGAGAATTAAGATGAAAAAGCGATTATAAATAAAATTCCCTCTAAATATCATCTGTTATTCAACCAAGGGAGCAATTTTTCATGTTTAAAGATGTTTTCAGTTTCTAAAATAGTTTGAGGAAGAAGAATATCAATGGAATCTATTAATGAGTTTAAAGCTTGTTGGACGAATCCATTCTCAAATTGATCTAATGGTCCAGGTAACTCATCTTCATCTAATATGAAATAATCCCCATTAGGAAGGACCATAATATCAATAATTAAATCCTCAAACGATACCAAATTATCCGTGATATATGTATTTTTTACAATATTGAAATAGGCGCCTAAATACTTCCCATTATTATCCCTCCAAATGTATAAATTAAAGGGTCTGTCTTTCCAGTAATATGCCAGTGTATAGCTACCTTTAGGAATAGTTAATTTATTTTGGTTTGCTATCATGGTAAAGGAATTTAGTACTTTATGAAAAAGCACAGTCTTTTGATTGTCGATTTTTAATTGGATACATTTATGCTCAACAATTGTGGAGTCATATCTTATTTTCCTTTCTATTACTTTATGTCGATATTGAATAGTTGGCGTACTTAAATGAACCATTGTTTTAGTTTCCCCTTTCTATGTCGATAATATGATTTACGTTAACTAGCCTTTTATAAAAAAATTAATGCCTTATTCAATAGTGGACGGGTTACTTGAATAAGATCTGATCATTTAAAGAAAGGTATATATTAGTTAAACCTAAGAAATATAAATTGTCCTCATCTTCAAGTTTTTTTACTTTTGTTAAAAACTAAGCTACTATTATAACTTGAAAAAATGTTAAAATGTTTAAAATAATTACATAAATAATGGAGAAAGGTTTAAAGAAGAAAAGAGAAACTAGTTTGAAATGAGGAAATTAAAGTGAGTACAATTAAAAAGCAAAAAACGAATAAGCTTATTATGGTTTCACGAGCAGTACTGGTTATAATTGGGGCATTTATAACAGCGTATGGACTAGAAGCAGTATTAATCCCAAATAATGTGTCAGACGGTGGTGTAACAGGTCTAAGTATCGTTGGTTCGAAATTAATTGGATTACCTTTAGGACTTCTAATTGCAGTGTTAAATATTCCATTTGTATTTTTAGGATATAAACAAATTGGTAGAAGGTTTGCTATTTATTCGGTTATCGGTATTGCTTCACTAGCAATTGGTACTAGCCTTATGCACCGTGTACCAACGATTATTCAAGGGGATACATTGTTAGTAACCGTTGTTGGTGGTATTATCATTGGTTTTGGAATGGGATTAGCACTAAGAAATGGTGGCGCATTAGATGGGATTGATATGTTAGCCGTGCTACTTTCTAGAAAATTACCTTTTGGAACGAGTGACCTTATCTTATTTTTAAATATGTTTATTTTTATTGTTGTTTCAACAGTATTCGGTCTTCAAGGAGCTATCTTATCAGCAATTGCTTACTTTATAGCTTCTAAAGTAATTCATATTGTCGAAGAAGGATTAAGCGGTTCTAAAACCTTTAAAATTATCACAAATCAACCGGAATTAATGGTTGAGACAATTCGTGATCGCTTAGGCCGTGGAGCAACATACACACTAGCTCAAGGTGGTTATTCAAATGAAAAATTCAAAGAAATTACTTGTGTGATTAACCGTTTAGAGGAAAGTAAAATGAAAGAAATTATTCATGAAATTGATGAAAATGCCTTTGTTGCAGTATATGATGTAGCAGAAATTAAAGGTGGTAATTTCAAAAAACATGATATTCATTAATTAAATAAACAACTAAAAAGGTTTTCCATTTGGAAATCTTTTTTTGTTCTTATAAGGTCCATTATGTTAATAAAAAGTCCTTTTTACTGTTTAAAATGTTCTTCAACTAGGAAGTAGGTTGGTTGAAGAACAGGTAGTCCTCCTTAAGAAGTGATAACTTACATTTGAGTGATTTTTAATGAATAGGTAAAATATTAAAAAATGATTTTGAAGAAGCTGCCTAAAATAAATAAGCTACTAAAGAGTAGCTTGTTTATTTCTACACGTTTAATTCTGGCTTTTGGGTCAATGGTTTAATGTATTTAGTTAATAGCCAGCGTGAGATTGGTCCAACAATTAATAACTGTGATGGGAGTGCTACAATAAAGTTTAGACCAACTGTTTTAAGATACACTGTGAAAATTGAACCTTCAATTCCTATCATTAATGCAGTTAAAATAACTCCGTATACTGACATAATAAGAACCATCGCAGGGACCATACAAAAAGCAATAGCTATAATAAAGTTGGTTCTTTTCGATTTATCATAGGGTAGCGATAATGCCAATTTACGTGCTTTCGGTTCAACTAATGACTCTACGATAAAAGCTATGATAAATGTTACGATAAATTGAAGCACTGCACTCCCTACTGTAAACGATGAAACTCCGTGTAAAACTGTGTTGTAAATTGACATAATAAGAACCATTCCAAAACACATAAATAGTCCAAAAATAATACCTTCTTTTTTATTACTAGGCAAATAAAAACATCCTTTCTTTTAACGAATAAATGTAATTATATATGTCCAAAAATTTTTACATAAGTGACATTTTTATGACTTTTATTTTAGGTTATGTTAAATTACATTGTTGTTTTAACGTAAAAAATAAACTTGTACCAGAGGATTTATGTTAACTAAATTCATTTGTTCTGAAAATAGCAAAAACAAATTGCTATGAAAAATAGCGAAAAAGGGAGATTTCGAGAGTAAACATGAGATGAAAGAGGCTTTCATTTCGTTTGTTTTCGTTTTCATAGCCCAATTTCGACTTTGTGAAAATAG
>NZ_BCVG01000192.1 GCF_001591625.1 Metabacillus fastidiosus NBRC 101226 | reverse complement strand
GATGGAAGTTTCACTTTATAATATTTTTTAAAAGAACTAGTTTAATATTTTCTCTTCCCGTCCATACTGTTTGTAGAGGGGGAATGAGAGATGAAAACAAGAGTAATTGCTATTATATATATTTTCTTACTTTTAACTGGAACAGTTGGCAGTTTATATGGACAGTCTATCGCTGCTGCAGATGCTAATGAGCCTGTTGTTATCCCGGATGAAGCGATTCGCTTACGTATTTTAGCAAATAGTGATTCAGATGAGGATCAGGCATTGAAGCGTAAGGTGAGAGATGAAGTAAATAAAGAAATTACAAAATGGGTAGAGAAATTAACATCAATTGAGGCAGCGCGCAAATTAATTAGCGATAGATTACCGGAGATTGAAAGAATTGTAGAAGATGTAATGAAAGAAGAAGAGCTTGTGCAATCATATGATGTAGACTTTGACAATGTAAGCTTTCCGACAAAGCTTTATGGGGATTATATTTATCCGGCAGGTGAGTATGAAGCAATTCTTATTACATTAGGCGAGGGAAATGGTGCTAACTGGTGGTGTGTTCTTTTCCCGCCATTATGTTTCTTAGATTTTTCAACTGGTGCGGCAGTAAAGGCAGAAGGAAATGAAGCAGCAGCTGAAAATGATAGTGAGAAGATGAAAGAGCAAGTAACAAGTATTGTAATTGATGAAGAAGAGAAAAAAGAAGAAGTAGAAGTAAAGTTCTTCTTAGTAGAATGGTTTGAAGGTTTATTCGGTTAGTCATATTCTCTCTCTTCACCTCATAGATTGCTAGTAGAAATGAAAATGAGGTGAAGAAATGTTTTATCAATTAAAAGTAGCTGAAGAGAAAGATTTAAATAAATTAACAGCATTTGCGAATAAAGCTGGTGTGAATTCAGAAGGTTTTCCTGAATTAATTGATCAATTTATATTAATGGAAGATGGAAATCATGAACTCGTTGCTTGCATTGGAATAGAACCTGTTAATGAAGATGGTATATTGCGTTCTCTTGTTGTTTCAGACAAGCTTAAGCAGGCACATATTCTAACGTTATTTCAAAGTGCACAAACATTAAGCAGACAAAAAGGGATGAAGTATTTATATTTAATTACAAATAATAAGGCATCCATTGATTTTTTGATTATGATGGGGTTTGAAGAGATATCAACAGAAGAAGTGCCGGTCCATCTATTAAATACAGAGCATATGAGAAGTTGTTTAGTAGAAAATGATAAGATAGTAATGGTGAAAGAAGCTTAAAGTTCATATATCCACAGAGTTATACACATATGAAATGGGTGTTATCCACAAATTGTGGATAATGCTTGTTTTATATGTGTATATCTTTTATACTTTCTTAACATATAAAGAAAAAATGAGGAGTTTTTATAAAATGGAAACAAAAATATTCACTGTGGATAAAGATGTTCCTTTATTAGAAAGTTATCCACAAATTAAAGAAGCTGCTAAATTAATAATAGACAATGAAGTCATTGCGTTTCCAACTGAGACAGTTTACGGACTCGGTGCAAATGCTCAATCTGACGAGGCTGTTAAGAAAATATATGAAGCAAAAGGGCGTCCGAGCGACAATCCTTTAATTGTTCACATTGCATCATTTGAACAGGTTGATTACATTGTTCAGTCTGTTCCTAATTATGCAAAAGTATTAATGGAGACGTTTTGGCCTGGTCCATTAACGCTAATTTTGCCTAAAAAAGGTCAATTATCAAAATATGTGACAGCTGGCTTAAATACAGTAGCAGTCAGAATGCCGAATCATCCGCTTGCTCTTGCCTTAATTAAAGAGGCAAATGTTCCAGTAGCTGCGCCAAGTGCTAATTTATCTGGTAAACCCAGTCCAACGAAGGCTCAGCATGTTTATAACGATTTAAAAGATAAAATTGCAGGGATTGTAAACGGCGGAGCAACAGGGGTCGGTTTGGAATCGACTGTCCTTGACTGTACGACAGATATTCCAACAATTTTAAGACCTGGAGGGATTACGAGGGAGCAGCTTGAAGATGTGATCGGAAAAGTTAATGTGGATGTGATGTTAGAAACGGATGATCAAGCTCCGAAGTCACCAGGAATGAAGTATACACATTATGCACCAGATGCTCCTTTAACGATTGTGAATGGAGGCAGAGATTTTCTTCAATCATTGGCAGACCGATATAAGAATGAAGGGAAAAGAGTTGGTGTTCTAACGACGAAAGAAAATGCTCAGTTCTACAATGTAGATAAAATAATTGTATGCGGAGAAAGAAGCAAGCTTCAAACGGTTGCAAATGAACTTTATGATGTGCTGAGACAGTTCGATGATGAACAGATAGATGTCATTTTAAGTGAAAGCTTTCCTAATGAAGGGATTGGACAGGCAATTATGAATCGTTTGGTAAAAGCGAGCGGTCATCATGTAGTAAGCGAGTAATGTTCTAACTGAATTCGGATATGCATAAGTTAAATTAGGCATGTCCGAGGGAGGTTAAAAATGAACATTGAATTGCTCGTAGGGGAGATTATTACATTACTTGTAATGGCGTTTGCATTAGGCATGGACGCCTTTTCAGTAGGGCTTGGAATGGGAATGATTAAGCTTAAATTAAAACAAATCTTTTACATAGGTGTGACGATCGGGGTTTTTCATGTATGGATGCCGTTAGTTGGGATGGTTATTGGTAAGTTTTTGAGCCATTCTTTAGGAATAATTGCAACATTAATTGGTGGAGGACTACTGATCTTTTTAGGAATCCAGATGATTTATAGTTCTTTTAAAAAAGAGGAGGAGCCATTAATTACTCCTGTCGGCTTTGGTATGTTTATTTTTGCTATAAGTGTAAGTTTAGACAGTTTTTCTGTCGGTCTCAGCCTGGGGATTTATGGAGCAAGAACACTACTGACTGTTTTATTATTTGGAATTGTCAGTATGATTCTGACATGGACGGGTTTAATAGTAGGGAAAAGATTTCAGAGCTGGGTCGGTAAATACAGTGAGACATTAGGCGGGAGTATTTTATTAGCATTCGGTATTAAATTAATTTTTCCGATCTAAATAATTATCTTATTTGACTGTGAAGAAGAGTAGAGCTGCGTTCAGTTAAAGAACAATCCTTTTCTTATTCCTAGTTGACAATGGGAGAAAATAAAGTGAAACTTCTATCAG
>NZ_BCVG01000191.1 GCF_001591625.1 Metabacillus fastidiosus NBRC 101226 | reverse complement strand
TTACTGCCCGTTAAGTGCGGGATAAAATTTAAAAAGTTATTTGAAGGAGTGACAATATGCGAGTAGTTAACAACATGGCAGAACTTATTGGAAATACACCACTCGTTAAACTAAATCGGCTTCAGCCTGAAAATGGGGCAAATGTCTATTTAAAGCTTGAATTTTTCAACCCTAGTGGAAGTGTAAAAGACAGGGCAGCTTATAACATGATTATTGAAGCAGAAAAACAAGGTCTATTAAAACCTGGGGCGACAATTGTTGAACCAACAAGCGGCAATACTGGAATTGGTTTAGCAATGAACGCTGCTGCTAGAGGATATAAGACTATTTTTGTTATGCCTGATACGATGACAGTAGAGCGTATTAACATTCTTAAAGCGTATGGTGCAGAGGTTGTATTAACACCTGGCGATGAAAAAATGCCTGGCTCTATTCGAAAAGCAGAAGAAATTGTGGAAAGCTTGCCGAACAGCTTTATGCCGATGCAATTCGATAATAAGGCTAACCCAGACGCACATCGTCATACGACTGCAAAAGAAATTATTGAAGCAATGGACAGTATAAATAGAAAATTAAGTGCATTCGTTGCTACAGCTGGGACTGGCGGAACAATTACCGGAACGGGTGAAGCACTGAAAGAACATTATAAAGATTTAACTGTTCATGTGGTGGAACCTGCAGGCTCACCTGTACTATCAGGCGGAGAAGCTGGAAAACATAAATTAGTTGGGACAAGCCCTGGTTTTATCCCGTCTATTTTAAATGAAAATGTATACGATGAAATTTTTAAAATTAAAGATGAAGAAGCATACGATATTGCAAGAAGATTAGCAACAGAAGAAGGTATATTAGTTGGTCCTTCTTCAGGAGCAGCGTGCTTTGCAGCGATTGAAGTAGCCAAAAGGCTGACGCCTGAAGACTCTGTTGTATGTATTATTTGTGATACAGGGGAAAGATACTTATCAAGTGATCTGTTTGATTATTAAGTAGAAAAGAGAGGCAGCGAAAAGCTGCCTCTTTACTATGATTTTCTTTTCCTTCTGAAAAATAGGAAAAGAAAGAGAACAATTCCCACTCCAATAACAGCATATGTAATATTAGAATATATATCCATATAATGAACAATATCTTCCCATGATTCCCCAACAGCGGCACCAACCATCACGAGAACAATATTCCATATTAATGTCCCGGCTGTTGTAAAAATAAGAAACAGAGAAAACTTCATGTTCGACATACCTGCAGGAATCGAAATTAAACTTCGAATTAGCGGAACCATTCGGCAAAAAAACACTGTCCAATAACCATACTTATCAAACCAGGCGTCCGCTTTGTAGATATCTTCTCTTGTAACCCTTAAAAAACGTCCCCACTTATCAATAATTTTCTCAAGTCTCTCCACGTCGAGTAAAAGACCGATCCCATAAAGGATAACTGCACCACAAACAGAACCTGCCGTTGCGGCAATGACTACCCCGACAACTGAAAGGCCTGATATAGTCGTCATATATCCCCCAAAAGTAAGGATAACTTCTGAAGGAATTGGCGGGAATACATTTTCTAAAGCTATCATTAGGAAAATACCGAAGTAACCAAATTGCTCCATAAATTCTGTGATCCAATTTTGCATTTTATTCCTCCGAGTTACCTTTAGCTTTTTATTTCATTATAATTTATTTACCCACAAGATTTTATTAAGGTTTTATTAATTTTCACTGACTAATCAGATATTACTTGGCAAGCTCATAAATTGCTTCTGCATAAATAGACGCGGCTTTCAATAAATCCTCCATTTCAATATACTCATCCTTTTGATGTGCAATATCAGGACGTCCTGGAAATAATGGTCCAAAGGCAACACCTGCTTGTAATGAACGTGCATATGTTCCTCCACCTATTGAAATTAATTCTGCTTTCTCACCTGTCTGATTTTCATACACCTTTTGCAATGTTTTTATTAATGGATGGCCGGCATCAACATGGTGCGGCTTAGAATCATTAAATTCTGTCAACTCAAAATATGGTAAGTTTCCAAGCTTTTCTTTAATAGCTTTAGAATCGCCTGTAACTGGATAGCGAATATTTACTCCGATATAACCTTCTTCTCCAGCTTCATATGATATAATTCCAAGATTCACTGTTAATTCTCCGCTTATTTCATCAGAGGAAACAATATGTAATTTCACACCTCTTGTATCATTTGCAAATTTCTCTACGATTTCGTTAATAAATATATGTCCCTCTCCATTTGAAAATACCCTTTTTAAGAACATAGCTAGTAAAATACCGGCATTAACACCGTTATCCGGCTCCATCGCATGGGCAGAAACGCCTTTTATTTGTACAATAATCTCTTTATCTTCTGTATTTATTTCACCATTTATATTGAATTCTCCTAGAAAATTAGCAAAAAGATCAGATACATTAATATTCGTATCATTAACTAATAGTTTTGCTTCCGCGTAATCTGGTACCATATTAAAACGCCTGCCTGAATGAAATGATTTTAATACAATATCAGTGTTTGTTTCCTTTACTTTTTTTGCAATTAATTTTGCATCAATAATTCCTTTCTCTGCAAAAATAATTGGAAAATCTGCATCTGGAGCGAATCCTAAAGCTGGCATTTCTTCATGCTTAAAATAATGATCAACACATCTCCAATCACTTTCCTCATCTGTGCCAATAATCATTCTTACTCGTTTATTTAGAGAAAGACCAAGGTCCTTTACAATTTTCATCGCATAAAATGCAGCCATTGTCGGTCCTTTATCATCTAAAGCTCCCCTTGCATAAATTTTTCCATCTCTAATTTCTGCACCAAAAGGATCACTCATCCATCCGTCTCCTTCCGGTACTACATCAATATGACAAAGAATACCTACTATCTCCTCGCCTTTCCCAAATTCAATATGTGCTGCATAACCATCTAAGTTCTTTACAGTAAAACCCTCTCTTTGACCTTGTTCTAAAAGGAAATTCAATGCTTTATTAATCCCTTCACCGAACGGAGCATGATCACTTTTCAAATCTTCATCTAATACACTCTTTATTTGCAGAAATTCCTGTGTATCACTTATTAAACTTTCTTTTCTTTTTTGAACTTCCTTTTTCCAATCCATCAAAAATCCTCCTCATCAATGCTTTCACATATTTATCCCAACCTTAACGAGCAGTAA
>NZ_BCVG01000190.1 GCF_001591625.1 Metabacillus fastidiosus NBRC 101226 | reverse complement strand
ACTGATAGAAGTTTCACTTTATTAGGGACTTATCGGACAGCTTCTTCCTTTATAACCGGTTATTCGACAAGAGAACTGTAAAAAAGGCAGAAAATTCAGATTAAACAGCGAACGATTTTGATTGCTTCCTATTGTTTCCACATGTAGGATAAGTTAATGATAACTAACGAAAAAGGTCGTGTCTCTATGATTTACACTGTTACTTTAAATCCTTCAGTCGATTACGTGATGAAGGTTGATCATTTTCAGTTGGGAGGGTTAAATCGGACAAGCTGGGATGAGAAATTTCCAGGGGGGAAGGGGATTAATGTTTCACGTGTGTTAAAAAGACACGGTGTAAGCTCAAAAGTATTAGGATTTATAGGCGGTTTTACAGGTGATTATATTGAAACATTTCTTAGTGAGGAAGAAATTGAAACTGATTTTGTGAAGATCAAGGAAGATACAAGGATTAATATTAAATTACATACAGATGATGAAACAGAAATAAATGGGACAGGTCCATATGTAAAAGCGGAGGAAATATCAGAATTTCTACATAAACTCGATTTTCTGAGAAAAGGAGATATCATCGTGCTAGCCGGCAGTATGCCTCGATCAGTACCTCTATCTATTTATCATGCTATTATTCATATTTGTGAGGAAAAGAACGTTTCTATCATTGCTGATCTATCTGGTGAAGTATTAAAACAAATTAGTCCTTCAGCAAAGTTATTTTTAATGAAGCCGAACCATTACGAACTCGGGGAGCTTTTTGGTGTAAGGATTCAAGGGATAGAAGATGCATATATTTACGGTCAAAAATTGGTTGAAAAGAACATAGAAAATGTCATTGTTTCACTAGCAGGGGAAGGTGCATTATTTTTAACTAAAGAGGTTTCTTATTTTGCCAGTGTACCGGAAGGAGCTGTGAAAAACTCGGCCGGTGCCGGTGACTCAGTTGTTGCCGGTTTTTTAAGCGGATTTGTGAATGGGAAAACAAAGAAAGAAGCTTTCAGACTAGGAGTAGCATCAGGAACTGCAACAGCGTTTTCAATCGAATTATGTACGAGTGAAGAAGCGACAAAGCTGATGAAGGAGATAAAGATCACAAGGCTATAAGGAGAGAGATGGAATGAGAATTACTGATTTATTAACGAAAAATACGATTAAGCTGCAGCTTGAATCAAACTCGAAAATAAATGTCATTCATGAACTCGCCGAACTTTTAGATGATGCTGAAAAATTAGTTGATAAGGAAAGATTTACAGAGGCAGTCTTTGCACGTGAAGATCAAAGTACAACAGGTATTGGTGAAGGGATTGCTACTCCGCATGCAAAGACAGATGCCGTGAAATCCGTTGCAATTGCATTTGGTAAATCGGAAGAGGGAATTGATTTTGAATCTTTTGATTATGAACCGAGTCGGCTTTTCTTTATGATTGCTACTCCTGACGGTGCAGACGACATGCATTTGAAAGCGTTGTCAAGATTGTCGCTGATTTTAATGAAAGCAGAAGTAAGAGAGAAATTAATTTTTGCTAAAACAGTGGAAGATGTACTTGGAATTATTGACCTCTATGATAGAGAAGAGAATGAACAAGTGGAAAAAGCTATGGTTTTAGCAGTAACAGCTTGTCCGGCAGGAATTGCTCATACATATATGGCGGCTGACGCTTTAAAGGAAAAAGCACTAGAATTAAATATAAGACTTAAAGTGGAAACAAATGGATCAAGAGGTATCGAAAATGTTTTAACGAAAGAAGAAATTGAAAAAGCAGCAGCAATTATCATTGCGGCTGACAAACAGGTTGAGATGGATCGATTTAAAGGAAAGCATGTATTAAGAGCAGGGGTTGCTGAAGGCATTCGCCAGCCTGAGAAATTGCTTAAGAGTGCGGTACAGCAAGATGCACCCGTTTATAAAGGGACAGTTAAAAAAATAGAGATTGTTTCTGAATTTTATAAGCATTTAATGAATGGTGTTTCAAATATGCTTCCGTTTGTAGTTGGGGGTGGCATTTTAATTGCCATTTCGTTTATGCTTGGCATTCAAGACCATTCACCGTACAGTGTTTTTACTGAAGCATTAAACACGATTGGCGGGGGAAGTGTCTTTGGTTTGATGATTCCGGTATTAGCTGGTTTTATTGCAATGAGTATTGCAGAGCGCCCAGGCTTAGCACCTGGAATGGTCGGGGGATTGATGGCTGCACAAAGTGGAGCAGGATTTCTCGGCGGATTGATCGCAGGTTTTTTAGCGGGGTATATCATTATATTGCTGAAGAGATGTTTCCTTAGGCTTCCACAGGCGCTCGAAGGAATGAAACCAGTCCTTTTGTATCCTCTTTTTAGTATTTTTCTAACAGGAATGATGATGTTGTTCCTTGTGAATAAACCGATAAGTTTACTTAATATACAAATAAATGAATTCTTAAATGGATTAGGTACGACTAATCTCGTTATATTAGGTATTATATTGGGTGGAATGATGGCAATTGATATGGGTGGACCAATTAATAAAGGAGCATTTACTTTTGGACTTGCGATGATTGAAGCTGGTCATTTTACCCCGCATGCTGCAATAATGGCAGGGGGGATCGTTCCGCCACTCGGTGTTGCATTAGCAACGACAATTTTTCGTCATAAATTTACAAAGAGTGAACGTGAAGCTGGGGTTGGGTGTTATATTATGGGCTTTTCCTTTATTACAGAAGGAGTTATTCCATTTGCAGCGAAAGACCCAGTTCGTGTTCTGACATCAATTATTACAGGATCAGCTGCTGCAGGCGGTCTTGCAATGCTATTTGGAATCGGTCTGCGTGCACCGCATGGCGGAGCATTCATTATCCCGTTTGTGGAAGGAAACCCGTTCTTATACGCAGCAGCGATTATTAGCGGAGCACTTATAACAGCACTTCTGCTAGGGGTATTGAAAAAAGAGGTAATGAAAAGTTCTATTTCATAATGAAAAGAGTGGTCCTCTAGCGTGGAAACAGATAGCTAGAGGACAATTTTTATTTTTTTCCTCGTATTTCATTATGTTTTAACTCTGCTGGATCATTTCCGAAATCTTTTTCTGTATTAATTGCGTCACTAGCTTTCTTCATTTTCTTCTGCTGTCCTTTTTTACTATCTCGTTCTGCCATTTCTTTCATTCCCTTCTTTTAAATGATCAACTTTTATCCCAGCCTTAACGAGCAGTAAGACTCCCATTTCAAAGTTCTGAGGGTTCAAAGAAGTGAAGTTGGAGATCGACTGCTCGTAAAAGTCCGATTGGTTCAACTAAT
>NZ_BCVG01000189.1 GCF_001591625.1 Metabacillus fastidiosus NBRC 101226 | reverse complement strand
TTACTGCTCGTTAAGACTGGGATAAAAAATCAATTCATCATTTATATATTAAATGCCATCAATTAAACATCAGTGTATTATTTTATACCTATATAATAATTATATCACTAATTTTAAATATTACCTGTGTTCTGCTTAAAGTTTAGATTATTGCCATAGTCTTGAACCAATCTTTTGTGAAAGAAAATGTTTATTAAAAATATTGAGAGACATATTAACTATAGAAATTTATGAGAAGAGGTGTGAAATAGTTGGAATTCTTATCAAGAGAGGAAATTATAAATGAATTACAACAATCGTTTCAGTCTTATATTGATAAATTCGATATAGAAGCTATCGGCATTTTTGAGGAAGAGGGACAGGCTGATCAATATTATATTGGCTATACTGTTACAAAAAACAGCGAAACCTTTCATATCCATACCCCATATATAAAAAATGCTAATGGAGATTTAGCCCCCATTAGCAAAGAATGGACAGTGGAGTCCGATGATCCGCAGAAAGATGATTTTAAAGAATACAATAATTTAGACAATGTGTTTCTGGAACTGTAAAATTCTCGCTTTTATTAACTGAACTCTAAAGGGAAAAGTTCTTACAGCGTTCTTTTCCCTTTATCCTTAATTATTCATAAAAATCTTTTCGAAGTCACTGGCAGGAACAGGTTTGCTGAATAAATATCCCTGTCCTAAAATACAGTTATTAATCGACAAATGACTTACTTGATCCTCATACTCAATTCCTTCTACTACTACTTCCAGGTTTAAATTTACACCTATATCAATAATTGCATTTACTAGCGACTTATCCTTCTTATCAGCAACATCATCAACAAATGACTTATCGATTTTAATCGCATCAATAGGCAGCTTCTTCAGAACAGATAAGGATGAGTAACCGGTCCCGAAATCATCAATGGATGTTTTGACTCCGATTGATTTCAACTCGTTTAATATTCTCATTGAATCAACTATATTTTGCATAATACTTTCTGTAATTTCCACTTCTAAATATTTAGCATCAAGTTCATTTTCTTCTAAAGCTGTTTTGACAGTCATAATAAAATCACTATGCTGAAATTGAAAGACAGATACATTAACAGACATACGGAGAGAGGTAAAACCCGCTCTTTGCCATTCTTTCATTTGTTTACAGGCTGTTTTCAACACCCATTCACCGATTGCGACAATTTGACCTGTTTCCTCTGCAATTGGAATAAATTCTGCTGGAGAAACAAATCCCAATCGGGAATTATTCCAACGTAACAGCGCTTCCATTCCTACTATCTCTCTTGTTTTCAAATTTACTTTAGGCTGGTAATAAAGAGTAAAATCATCATTTTTAATTGCCTTTTTTAATTCATTCTCAATCTCCAATGTCCTGAGCAATGTTTCATTTAATTCCGAACTATAAAATTGGAAATTATTCCTTCCCTTGCTTTTCGCAAGATACATAGACATATCTGCATACTTAAGTAATGTTTCATTATTAACTCCATTTTCCGGATACAAACTAATACCGATACTTGGAGTAATAGAAATTTCATATTCTTCTACAAACAAAGATTTAGTAAATACATTCAGTATAGTTTCAGCTGTATTTATACAATCCTGTTCCGTTGCATTGGAGAGAATAATAATAAATTCATCACCGCCAACTCTATACACTCTATCATTGTTACCTGTAAACTCTTTCAGCTTTCGTGCACATTCCTTTAACAATAAATCTCCGATATGATGACCAAATGTGTCATTAATATTTTTAAATCGGTCTAAATCTAATAATAATATTGCTGCTCTCCTATTTAAGATGTCAGCATCATCTAATATTTTTATTAGATCTCTTTGAAAGCTTACTCGATTATGTAATCCAGTCAGTTCATCATGATAGGCATAATACCAAAACTCATTTGCTAAACTGCTATTCTTTTTAATAACTAAAATTTGCATCATAATAACTAAAAGAAATGTTACAATTAAACCAATGACGAGCGCATTCCAATGCCACTGTTCACTGTTGATTACTATTATTATTAGAGCTATTACAGTTATATAAGGAAATAAACTGCCGCTGTTCTTCACATTATAATCTTGCTTCCAATTTATCTCTTCCTTTACAGCGCTAGTGTAGAGGCTTGATAGACCAATAATAAGAATCGACAAACCCCATAAAGGATCCATTAAACTCCCTGTATGATACTTCCCTCCAATTAACAAATAACTATAAATAGAGTCAGCTGTAAATTGGGCGAGAAATCCTATTGAAATAACTAATAACACTTTTTTCATCCGCATATATTGAGAATAGTAAAAAATATTAATTATCATGAAAAGCAGACATAGATTGATTAACTGATAAGATAAATTCAATATTGCAAGCAGCAAAGAATTATCAGAAAATTCAAGAGCCGGCTTAATTAAATAATGAATACTGAGTGCAGCTGCCGTAATCATAAAAATTAAAACATTATAAAAAAATGGATTTCTAAAAAAAGATTTATTTAATACTTTTAATTTATAAATCAACGCAATTAAAAAAAACACATATGATAGTAACCACATTAGATGCGACATCTTAGGATGGTCTTGTACCCCATATATAATTTGCATATAAAACCAAATACAGTTGGCTATAAGATAGAAAAAAACACCAATTATTAATAAAAACCAAAACGTTCTTTCAGTGCCTAAACTTTTACGATACGGCTTAAATAGCCAAGTCATACTTGCTGCCGCTGCAATAAAGGGAAATGAACAAGCTCCTAGCGACCTCATCCATTCATTCTCCCAGAACATAAAGATCCAACTGTAGAATATCACTAGAAATAAAATTATAAAGATAATAGCTGAACGCCTTTCTGCCAACATAGTAAATCCCCTTATATTCCCTAAAGAAAATATATGTAAAACATTCTTTAGTTTTTTTACTTTACTACATCTCTCATACATAAAAATAGTTCAATTTCATAATTTTGTAACGAGAATATTTTAAGATCTGATTTATATTATAATTATTAATCTTTTAAACTTATGCTTACTATAAAGGTGAAGGCTACTCAACAAATTGAGTAGCCAAAAATCCCCTAATAGATTATGAGAATATCATTGGTAACCCAGCCGTCATCGTTTTTTAAACATTAGACCCGTGGCTTTGCGTCCCTATTTTTCAATAGGTTTGCCTTTATCAAATTCAATAGTACTTATTTACTAAAAATAATATCATATTACTACACTATATTAAATATACATTGTTAAATTTTTCGAGCTACTACATATAAAGTGAAACTTCTATCAGTGGGAGTTAGTTTAGGCCCGTACGCTAC
>NZ_BCVG01000188.1 GCF_001591625.1 Metabacillus fastidiosus NBRC 101226 | reverse complement strand
CTTCTTTCAGGTACGCCCTCAGTTCTTCTGACGACCATTCTTTCCCGGCTGTAATATAGGCACATAAATGCTTCCGCTCATTCTTGTCTGCCTGAACAACCACGACAGCCTCCTGAATCTGGGTATGTTTAATCAAATGACTCTTGATTTCGTCCGTTTCGATACGGTAGCCTCTTATTTTGACCTGATTGTCAATCCTTCCGGCAAGCTCGATATTGCCATCCGGTAACCTTCGGACAAGGTCTCCTGTCCGATACATAGTTTCCTGCGGCTCAAACGGATTCCGAACGAATGCGTCTTCAGTCAATTCTGGCCGATTCAGATAACCGCTGGCCACCCCTTCTCCGGATAGACACAGCTCTCCATATACGCCTTCCGGCACAGGTTTCATCTGTTTATCCACTACGTATGCCCTCATATTCGGAATCGGTCTTCCAATCACAGGGCATTCTTCGAAAGCATTCAGCTGGTGGAAATCGATGACATGATAGACCGAACCAATAGTCGCTTCTGTCGGTCCGTAATGATTCATCACCACAGCGTGCGGGTAGTGCTGATAGAATGTTTTAACGTCTAGCGGATTGATTTTCTCTCCGCCCAACGCGACCAGACGAAGGGTCTCACAGCTCGAGTCTGCAAGGAATCCTGGATCATTGACCAAGACATTAAAGAGTGACGGCGTCATCTTCAGATAAGAAATACCGTTTTCTTTCAGATACCGCAGAGCCTTGTAAGCATTGGCGTAGACTTCTTTTTTAACCAGATGCAGCTCGCACCCATTCAAAAGCGCTGAATAGAGACTCGTATATCCTAAATCAAAGGCATAAGAGGATACCAGCATCGCTTTATCCTTTTCATGAAGTTTCGCTTCCTTTGTAAACCAAGTTATATAGTTTACAACGCTGCGGTGCTGAATGAACACACCTTTTGGTGTGCCTGTAGATCCTGACGTGTAAATGAGATACGCATTATGATCCGGTTGGCCTGCCGCAAGGTTGGCCGTGTCTCTTCCCTTGAAAAGAGGAACTTCCATATCAATGACGTCTCCGTCAAAGTCGAGATCCGCCTTTTGATTCCCTTTCACGATCAGGAAACGGGCAGCACTGTCCTTGAGGATAGCATTCGTTCGTTTAACCACTTGGTCAGGATCAATTGGTAAATAGGCAGCCCCTGCTTTTAATACAGCCAAAATTCCCACTATCATTTCCAGGGATTCTTCCACCATCATTCCGACAGTCGTCCCTGCCTTTACCCCTTTTTCCCGAAGCAGTCCTGCCCATTGATTAGCCTGTTCATTCAGCTCTAGATACGTCAATTTCTGGTCTTCAAACACTACGGCCACTTGGTTCGGCGTTCGGATGACCTGGTCCTCAAATAGTTGTGAAAGAGTTTTATCCTTCGGATAATCAGCTTTTGTATCATTCCACTTAGTTAAGGCGGTGTGTGTTTCTTCTTCTGAAAGCAACGTCAGGTCACTGATGAGTTGATCCGGCTGTTGAATGATTTCTTTGAAGACATGAATCAGATGCCCCGCCAATCTTTCGATGGTCGCTTTCTTAAACAGTTTGGTACCGTAATTCAGCACACATGTAATGCGCTCGCCTTCTTCGCTTGCGGTGAGAGTCAAATCAAATTTTGAAACATGGGCACCCATTTGATACGGTGTAAAGGTCAAATCTTCCATCTCGAACGCCTCTTGGTCAAAATTCTGCAGCACAAACATCGTATCGAACAAAGCACTTCGGCTCATATCCCTGTTGAGGTCCAGCTTTTCAACTAGTTCATCAAACGGATACTCCTGATTTTCATAGGCGTCTAAAGCATTCTCCTTTACCTCTTTTAAATAGTCGCTAAAGGACTTCTTCCCTTCGGGATAATTTCTCATCGCCAGGGTATTCAGAAAAACCCCCATGACCTGTTTCAAATCATGATGAGACCTTCCCGCAATAGGAGATCCCACTACGATGTCGTCCTGACCGCTATATTTTGAAAGCAAGGTTGTATATCCGGCTAAAAGAAGCATATAAAGCGTTACGCCATGTTCTTTGGCCATCTTCTTTAGCTTTAAAGACATATCACTATCGAATTCAAAGTGCACCAGGTCTCCTTCGGTACATCGGGAAGCCGGTCTTCTATAATCCGTCGGCATATTCAGAACAGGAACTTCCTCTTGGAACACATTAAGCCAGTAGGCTTCCTGCTTCTTCATTTCGTCTTGGGCAGATATTTGTCTTTGCCATACCGAATAATCCTTATACTGAATGCTTAAAGGTGATAATTCCTTCCCTTCATACAGCTCGGCTAATTCACGCGTCAGAATACTCATAGATACACCGTCTGAAATAATATGGTGCATATCCAGCACCATGAGGTGCTTATCTTCCGTGATGTTTAGAATTTCAACCCGCAACAGAGGGGCGTTTGCCAAATCAAACGGTCTGACAAACTCATTTAAGATGCCCTCTACCTTATCTGCATCAGCCTTCCTGTAACCCACTTTGAAATCAACCTTCGGTTCAATCTTTTGAACAGGCTCGCCGTCTACCATTAAGAATGAGGTTCTCAGCGCTTCATGTCTTTCGATGAGTTTGCAGAACGCCCTTTCTAATTGATCCACTTTAAAATCACCGTGTATCTCCATGGCCAAAGGCATATTATAAGAAACGCCGCTGCCTTCTATTTTGTTTAGAATATAGAGCCTTCTTTGAGCAGATGAAAGCGGATAATGATCGTGTTCCTCCACTTTCCGAATGGACACATGCATACTTTCATTGACGGACGTGATGAACTCCGCAATCCCTTTAATCGTCGGTGTTTGAAAAAGTTGGCGCAAAGGTACCTCGAC
This sequence comes from Metabacillus fastidiosus NBRC 101226, assembly GCF_001591625.1. GTDB lineage: Bacteria > Bacillota > Bacilli > Bacillales > Bacillaceae > Metabacillus > Metabacillus fastidiosus. The sequence continues at coordinate 645 of NZ_BCVG01000188.1, read as the reverse complement.
CTTCAATTCCTTATGGATTCTGGACACCATTGCCGTCGCCTTCAAGGAATGGCCTCCCATTTCGAAGAAATGATCGGTAATTCCAAGCTTTTCTATCCCTAAAATATCCTGCCAAATCACTGCCAGCGTTTCCTCCACTGCATTTCTTGGTGCTTCATATTCGGTACCCATACCGTTTCGGTCAGGCTCCGGCAAAGCCTTTCGGTCCACTTTTCCATTTGTGGTAAGAGGCAGTTTATCCAGCTGGACAAAGAACGCAGGAACCATATATTCCGGAAGCTCTTTTGTCAGAAACGCCCGGATCTCTTTGGTCCATTCTTCCTTCGGTTTTTCCAATACGACATACGCACAAAGGTAAGCCTGATGATCCTGGTCCTCCCTTGCGATGACGACCGTTTCTTTCATCTTCGGATGTTTCAGGAGCTGGTTCTCGATTTCTCCAATCTCAATCCGATATCCGCGAATTTTCACTTGATGATCGATTCTACCGAGGAATTCAATATTCCCATTAGGCAGCATCCGTGCGAGATCGCCTGTCCGGTACATTCGTTCACCCGGGACAAATGGGTTCAGGACGAATTTCTCTGCCGTCAGCTCCGGTCTGTTTAAATAACCTCGTGCCAGACCAGCTCCGCTTACACAAAG
>NZ_BCVG01000187.1 GCF_001591625.1 Metabacillus fastidiosus NBRC 101226 | reverse complement strand
ATTACTGCCCGTTAAGGCTGGGATAAATAAAAGGGAGTCCAATTCATATACTGAATCAAGCTCCCTTTTACCTTACTTTATTTAAGCGTATAATTTCTCTACTTGTGCTCTAATATTTCCATCTTCTAAAAACTCGTCATATGTCGTTTGTTTATCAACTAAGCCGTTCGCTGAAACTTCGATAATACGGTTTGCGACTGTTTGAACGAATTGATGGTCATGTGATGTGAACAGCATTGCACCTTTAAAACTAATTAATCCGTTGTTTAATGCTGTAATTGACTCTAAGTCTAAATGGTTCGTCGGCTCATCAAGGATTAAAATATTCGCACCACTCAGCATCGCTTTTGACAGCATACAGCGAACCTTTTCTCCTCCTGAAAGAACACTCGGTTTTTTCAATACTTCTTCACCTGAGAAGAGCATTCTTCCTAAAAATCCGCGTAAGAAGCTTTCACTTTGATCTTCTGGTGAGTATTGACGCAGCCAATCTACAAGAGACGGTTCTGTACCGTCAAAGTATTCACTGTTATCTTTCGGGAAATAAGCCTGTGATGTCGTCACACCCCATTTGAATGTTCCGCTATCTGCTTCCATCTCACCTGTTAAAATTTTAAATAAAGTCGTAATTGCAATTTCATCACGGCCGACAAATGCAATTTTATCCTCTTTATTCATAATAAAGTTAATATTATCAAGCACTTTTACGCCATCAATCGTTTTAGAAATACCTTCTACTCGAAGGACATCATTTCCAATTTCACGCTCAGGTGTAAAATTCACATATGGATAACGGCGTGATGACGGCTTAATATCATCCAATGAAATTTTATCTAACAGTTTTTTACGAGATGTTGCTTGTTTTGATTTAGATGCATTCGCACTAAAACGGGCAATAAAGTTTTGTAATTCTTTAATTTTTTCTTCTTTTTTCTTATTCGCTTCCTGACCTAACTTTGACGCAAGCTGGCTTGATTCATACCAGAAATCATAGTTCCCTACGTAAATTTGAATTTTACTGAAATCGAGATCGGCGATATGTGTACATACTTTATTTAAGAAGTGACGATCATGCGATACAACGATGACTGTATTTTCAAAATTAATAAGGAATTCCTCTAACCATTTAATCGCATGGATGTCTAAATGGTTCGTCGGCTCGTCCAGAAGAAGAACGTCAGGCTGTCCGAATAAAGCTTGTGCAAGCAGGACTTTTACCTTTTCAGAACCAGTTAAATCAGCCATTTTCTTCGCATGTAATTCTTCTCCGATACCTAAACCTTTTAAAAGAATCGCTGCTTCACTTTCTGCTTCCCATCCATTTAACTCAGCAAATTCTCCCTCAAGCTCTGCTGCACGCATTCCATCTTCATCAGAAAAATCAGCCTTCATATAGATAGCATCCTTCTCCTGCATAACATCATACAGACGTTTATGCCCCATAATAACCGTTGTTAGCACTTCATGTTCTTCATATTCAAAATGGTTTTGTTTTAATATAGCTAAACGCTCGCCAGGTCCCATGCTTACATCGCCTGTCTGCGCCTCAATTTCACCTGAAAGAATTTTTAAAAACGTTGATTTTCCGGCACCGTTTGCACCAATTAATCCGTAACAGTTACCAGGTGTAAATTTAATATTAACATCTTCAAAAAGCTTACGGTCACCAAAGCGCAAGCTTACATTACTAACTTGAATCATGTAGACAGTCCTCCAATATATAATAAGAGTTTTACCCCTTTTTCCTTCACTTTTCCATCATAAGTATAAAGGAATTTAGTATCTAGGGCAATGATTACCTATTATGTTAGACTTCTTCTCTCCATAAATAAAAAAATTTTTATATTGTTTCGCCCGCAAACTTGACTAAAAATAATACAAAAGAAATCTAAATGAAGGCAGTGCGAGCGAAGAAATACTATTCCTGATTACTTATCTTCCCTTCTCCTCACTCTATCTACCAGCTCAATAAAATCCTTTAATACAAAGAGCGGCCAAAAGAAACAATTCAGTACGATCTCATGACGTGTGCTTATATTGTATTTATACGCGCAATAAACTAGGCCCAGCCAAAAATAAATAAACAATTCAGCCATAAGAACATCCCTTTCCTTTTTGCTATCATATTCACCTTGCAGAAAGAGGGTTCTATACGTTAGAAATTTCAAACAAATAATTATTTCTTTTTAGGTAATTGAACTATTTATATATGAAATGCTCAGCATAAGATAGTGTAAGAAGGAGGGAATAGAATGAATTATTCAATTTTCTTATTTTTAGCAGCTATTTTATCCGGCTTTGCACTTATTCAAGTTCCAATAGCGGGAACTTTCCTTGCAAGCCTTGCACCATTTACAACAGTGGTTGGTCTTTTAACAGTCCTAATTTTCTCACTTGTTATTATTTATAAAGGCTTTAGACATCTATTTAATAAATAAGCAATAAGCTGAATTTTATTTTCTATCTACTATTCGTCCATACCATCTAATTACAAGCTTCATAGCTTATACTAGAGGTGATTAGATGGTAAAACTTTTTATTGACCCAGGTCATGGCGGGACAGACCCTGGAGCAGTAGGAAATAGTTTACAGGAGAAAAATCTCACATTGCAAATTGCAGCCGCTATGCAGGAAATCCTCATCGAAGAATATGAAAATATCGAGATTCGCCTAAGCCGGTCTGGAGATGAGACATTAAGCCTATCAGCAAGAACTAACGCTGCAAACCGCTGGGATGCTGATTACTTCGTTCCATTCATATTAACTCTGGCGGCGGAACAGGCTTCGAGTCTTTTATTCATTCAAGTGCTGGAAGATCAACTGCAACATATCAGGACTATCTCCATGAAGACATTTTAAAAGAATCAAATTTTACTAACCGTGGACAAAAAGCAGCTAATTTCCATGTTTTACGAGAAACAACGATGCCAGCAATTTTAACGGAAAACGGATTTATCGATACTGCTGCTGATGCCAATAAATTAAAAGACAGCAGCTTCATTGAAAAGCTTGCTAGAGGGCATGTAAATGGAATTGCCCGTGCCTTTCAATTGAAAAGAAAACAGACAATACCAAATCCATCCACACTTTACAAAGTACAGATTGGTGCTTTTAAAGAAAGAGCAAATGCCGAGTCTCTCGCTACTGAAGCAAAAGCAAAAGGTCTTGATTCAATCGTGAAACAAGAAGATAATCTTTATAAAGTACAAATCGGCGCATTCTCTTCCCGTGAAAATGCAGAACAATTAGCTGAAGAAGCAAAAAATAAAGGTTTTAACGTTTATATTAGTTAAAATTAAAAGAGAGAGCTCTTTCCAATGCAGGAGCTCTCTCTTTTAATTTAATAGTATCATCGCTTTATTCATCTATATCGAATTTTCATCAAGGAATTTTTTTCCACTAAGGTTAAATATTTATCACTTAGTAAATAATTCGATTCATCCTCCTAAATTTATCATAAGCGAGTGAGCAGAACAGCATTTACGTATAAGGTAATAATAAACCGTCCCTCTCCCGGTCCGTCAACTGGGAGACTTTTTTAAAATTTATCCCAGCCTTAACGGGCAGTAA
>NZ_BCVG01000186.1 GCF_001591625.1 Metabacillus fastidiosus NBRC 101226 | reverse complement strand
GGCTTTTTCCTTTTCAAAGATTCCTTCAGCTTTAGTTTTTATTGCTTCATCTAAGTTAGCAAATCGATCACCTTTTTCTGCGCGTTCCGGAAGATTGACACCTAATTTAGTCAATTTAGTTTTAAGCTCATCTTTTATTTTTTGTATTTTCTCTTGTGTTGCAGCATCCATTGAATTCACAGTTTGCTTTGCTGTACTAGTTCCTGATGAAGTTGCCGCAAATGCGGTTGTCCCAATTCCACTGATAACTCCAACTGATAATACTCCTGTCATTACGTAACCAAATAGTTTCTTTTTGTTCATTATAATAGCCTCCTAAATTTCTTTAAATATTTTGTACAGTCTTAAATTTAATACTGAATGGTGAAAACTTGGTGAAAAGCAAAATGATTTTGAAAAATATTAAAATTATATCCACGGAAGGTGAATGAATTCAAGGTTCCCCCAAGGCAGCCCTATGTTATAAATGAAATTACATACAACGAAATAACCTGCGAAAAGAGACTGACCGAGCAGGCTTAATGCTAATATCATCGATGGAATCCATTTTACTTTTGCTGCGATGCCTTTTCTTTTTCGATTTAAAAAGATTTGCCTGCATACATAGAGGGCGTTCAAAATAGATTGAATCATAATATAAGATGCCAGAAAAATAGCTGTAGGCATAATAGTTGTTTCATATCCAAAATACAAAGGTAAAGCTAATAGGGCGATAAATGACAGAGCCCATAAAAAATCAAGAAAGTGACGAATCCAAAGGACGATGGAAATAGTCATTAGACCAATAAGAATATATAAAATTAAATAGTATTCATTGATGGACACTAAATAAAATAATCCAATTGCTATTAGTATCGTTGCTGTATAACTAACATAAGAAATAAGATTATGTTTGAAAGTTGGAGAGTCGGAAGTTTCTAAAGAAGAGTAATTTTTTAATAATCTTATTCTTTTGCTTGTTCTTCCACCAACGAGGACGATAATCACTTCATGAAGGAGAGTATAACAAATAGAAAGATACGTCCTTACATAAGGAATTCTAGTTATAACGAAGGCTGCTGCCAAATAAACAATAATAGATAATGAATCATTCACATTTATTCTCCTTTTTTTGTTTGTATAGAGAAAAAGAAGCACCAAACTGATGTAATGGTGCTTCCTCCCCGTTCATAAATACTCTTTAAGCTTGTAACTCTTTTTCGCTCTTTAGTTTCTCTATTTCTCTATTTAATTCTTCCTCGTTTATATAGGAAGAATCGTTTCTCAATAAAGGATGGGAAAATTGATTACCTGCCTGTACCTCAGCTTCCATTAATAAAATACGGTCTTCGGCACGAGCTACTCCTCTTAAAATATTGTCAGTTTGAAAGGAACCTGTAGCTTTTTGAATTAATTTAATAGACTGAGCAACATTTGCGCGTGAAGCTAAGAGGATTTTCTTGTGCTGCAATTCATTATACGTTTGCTGCAGCTCATTTAATTTTTCTTTCAGCGTTTCAGTCTGTTCTTTAATAGTTTCATACTGCTGTTCGTACACGATCAGTTGTTTGTCATGAGAAAGCTTTTCCTGGACAGCTAATTTAGCAATTGTCTCTTCGTCTTGCTCGATAGCCAATTTAGCCTGTCGAGTTCTTTTTTCTACTAACGCTTTTGTTTCTAGAATAAGAGCAGCCTGTTTATTTTCCGCGAAAAGCTGGCGTGATAAAGCTCTTTGGGCTTTTGCCATTTCTTGATCCAGCTCTCTAGAATATTCGTTTAACATCGCGATTGGATCTTCAAGACTATCGAGCCAGCCATTCATATCAGCTGTTGCAATTGTTTTAATTCTTTTAAAAATACCCATTTTAAATATTCTCCTTTTTATTAATTAAACTTTTTTCCCATTGATCTAAAACATTCTCATTTTGGTTCAATAAGGGTTTATGTGAACTAATTAAAGATGTATCAATAAACTGTTGCATTGCAGAAGCCTTTGATTTTTTTCTTAATGATTTCATTACTAGAACTAAAGCAGTTATTCCGAGAATCAGGAATAATAAGAACCAAATCAAAGAAACTCCACTATGATGGTAGCCTATTGCATGATGTGGTTCAAAACCGCCATGTGGTCCCATATCTCTTGGTCCATGTCCATGCGGACCAGCAGCAAGAATATTTAAACCTCCAAATAGATAATGGAATATATTTATAACTAGAATCATAGAAGCAATGATTCCGCCCCAGAAAATACCTTTTGTGAACTTTGTATTCATTATGTTTCTTACCTCCTTTCGTTCTTGTTGTTTGTAGTTTAGTAGAGTTTGATGAAAACTTAGTGAAAATGAAAAAATTAAAAGCAGATTTGTTTTCTCTTTTTAGCTGCTGACTCTTTTTTAATATAGGGGAGAGAAGGATAAGGCGATAATTTTGCATGAATTAATATATAATTAATAAGCTCGCTATCAATGTATTTTTTCAGTGGAGGGGAACCTTTTGAAGCGGATGTTTAAGAAGAATAAGAAACTTGTTTTATTTTTAATTATTATATTTTTCTTCATTGCCGGGCTGCTTGATATTAAATATGAAGGGTTATTCTATCAACTATTACCTCATTCGATTCAATCATATTTAACTGGTATTTTTAAATAAGCGAATTGTATCTTTTTATCCGTAATAATTTTAGTATAAGCTGAATATAACTCGTTTAGTCTAATGCGGAGAATAGCAATGTAGCAGATAATTTTAAAAAGGGTAGTGACTGGAAAAAGTCACTACCCTTTTTTATATAAAAATAAACAATTTAATTGAGATAGAAAGAGAACTGTTAACTTTTCTTAATACAAAGAAATAATTTTAGCGTTAATGTCTTACTTGTAAAAGGAAGAATCATCGATTATTGGAAAAATAAGAGGAGAAATGGAAATAAAATATTTAGAAGATGCACTTTGCAGTTACATTTTAAGAGATAAATGGAAAATTAGAAATTTTTCAAACGTTACAAAATTCTACAAAATTGTAAGATTCCTATTATCTTTTTTAATCACAGTAACATAGAGCGGTAATATATCTATTTTATAGTAAGAGACAGGCGGTTATAGAACTGCTACAGAATTTGAATTGCGATTTTCTTCATTAGACTGTAAGCGGAGGTGGTACTGCATACATACATTTTTTTGAGAACTGTCTATTAGTAAATAGAATAATAAATACGAATAGGGAGATGAAAATATGAATAAAAAGCAAATGAATTCTAAAAAAGAGAGTAAAAAATTATCAAAGAAAGTTGTACCATTTGTAATGTCAACATCGATGATGGCTGCTACATTCTTAGCCGCCGGTGCACCAACTTCTGCGGCAGAACTTGATAATAAAGAGGTTAATCCAGAAGTTTTGGCACAGGTACAAAATCATGGTCAAGAAGTATCTGAATTAGCTAAAAGTTTACCAGGCTCTCCTGAGAAAGGTAAATTGATCAGCGAATTAGCAAAGAATAAATCTTTCAAAACAAATGATAAAGACGATCAGACAGAAGAAGGGACCACCGACGAAGGAACAACTGACGAAGGAACAACTGACGAAGGCACAGCTGAAACACCAGCTAATGGCTCAGAGGAAGGAACGACTGATGAAGGCACAGTTGAAACACCGGCTGATGGTTCAGAAGAAGGGCCAACCGATGAAGGAGCAAC
>NZ_BCVG01000185.1 GCF_001591625.1 Metabacillus fastidiosus NBRC 101226 | reverse complement strand
GTGTTCTACTGCCCGTTAAGGCTGGGATAAATTATCACACCAAATTTTAAAAAAGGTGGAGTTTATTATGGATAAAGAATCAATTTTAGTTGTGGAAGATGAAGAGAAAATCCTCAGGTTGCTTGAACTGGAATTAGAATATGAAGGCTATGAAGTAGGAAAAGCGGCAGATGGGATAGAAGCACTTGAAGCTTATCGGGCCAGGAAATGGGATTTGATTTTGCTTGATGTGATGCTTCCGGGACTGAGCGGGATCGAGCTGCTGCGCCGCATTCGCGGAAAGGATGGAGCTACTCCGGTTATTTTATTAACTGCGAAAGATTCGGTTGAGGATAAAGTATCCGGTCTTGATCTTGGTGCAAATGACTATGTGACAAAGCCGTTTCAAATGGAAGAGCTGCTTGCGAGAATCCGAGCAGTTTTAAGAACGGCAGCTCCGTCAGCAAATCCGGCAGAAGAGTGGCTTTATGCTGGAGATTTGAAAATAAATGAGAAGACGAGAGAAGTGATTCGAGGAGAAGATGAGCTTGAGCTTACACCGAAAGAATATGATCTGCTTCTCTATTTATTAAAAAATCAGCGACAAGTACTAAATAGGGATCAAATATTAGAGGCTGTCTGGGGTTATGACTATTTTGGTGATACGAATGTTGTTGATGTATATATTCGCTATGTTCGTAAGAAAGTAGATTATAACTATGATTATCCGCTTATCCACACAGTTCGCGGTGTTGGCTACGTCTTAAAGGATGCACAATGAGACTGCGTGATAAAATCAATCTGTATACGAGCGTCCTCTTTATTAGTTTACTTATCATTATGAACGTAGCAATTTACAGCGTCTTCAGTCATTTAATGGTTGAAAACGAGCTGGACCGTGCAAAGGCAGAATCGGAAAAAACGGCGAGGGATATTAGAGAAACGATTGAGCAAATTTCACCAGGAGAACTGCTTCGTGCTTATGTTCCAGTTGATGGTATGATCGGAATTGTTACAGAAGCGGGAAGACAAGTGACGACCTCTCCTTCAGAAAGATCATTACAAAAACGCGAGAGCACTTTCTATCCGGGTGAGAAGCATGAACTTATTACATATAAGAAAAAAGACTATGTCTTTATCTCAAGCCCGATTATTTTAAAGGACGGCACAGTTGCAAATTTACAGATGATAAAAAGTATTGAATCAACAAGGGATATGCTCGGCGTGTTAAAAATTGTTTTCATTGTTGTTACTGTGATTGCGATGATTCCCGTACTTATTTCAAGTCGTTTATTAAGTAATTTAATTACCCGCCCAATTTGGCTGATGACTGATACGATGAGAGAGATTCAAAAAAGCGGTCAATTTAAGCGTCTTACGCTAGAGGAAAAGTCAAAGGATGAATTGGTGGAAATGGGCAAAACATTTAATCATATGATCGATCTGCTCCAAACTAACTTTAAAAAGCAGGAGCAATTCGTATCGAATGCCTCACATGAATTAAAGACACCTTTAACAATTATAGAAAGTTATGCTGATCTTTTAAAAAGAAGGGGCTTGGAACGCGAAGATTTATTTCATGAATCAGTAGAAGCTATTCATTCTGAAGCAATTCGAATGAGGGAGATGACAGAACAATTGCTTCAGCTCGCCAAACATGATGAGAACTGGAATATTGATATAGAAAAAATAAATCTTACACAGTTTATAGCTGAATTGGCTCCTATTTTTCAAAATGCTTACCGGCGTGAAATGAAATTAAAAAGTACAGAGACTATCGAATGTTATACAGATGCCCAAAAGTTGAAGCAGCTCATCTATATTTTTTTAGACAATGCCAGAAAGTATAGTGATGAAGCTATTACTGTTTCAGTCGGAAAAATTGAAAACAGGGCATATGTTCAAATAGATGACAGGGGAATCGGAATTCCGAAAGAAGATTTGCCGAAAATATTTGATCGTTTTTACCGTGTCGATAAAGCGAGGAGCAGAAAACATGGGGGATCAGGTTTAGGACTTTCCATGGCGAAAGAAATTGCGGACGCAATAAATGTGAGAATTAAGATAGACAGCTTGGAAGGGAAGGGGACGACAGTTATTCTTTTTCTTCCGCTCTCATCGAGTTCTCATTTTTCTAAGTTATAATGTGAACGAGGTGATCAGATGAATAATAAAAAATGGATATGGATTGCTGGAGTCAGTTTTATTGTTATTCTTCTCCTTGCTATCAGTTTTAAATGGTGGGCGCCGTCATCTTCTGCTGAAACATTAACAGAAGAAGAAGTGGTGAAGATAGTATTAGAAAAATATCCGGGAGAAATTGTTAAAACGGTGAAAGCTGATAATAAATTTGAAATAGAAATGAAACGTGATAAAGGTACGTATCACTTACAAATAGATGCAAAAAGCGGAGAAGTAATATCCTTGGAACTTGTAGAAAAGGTTCAGGAGCAGCCGCTTCAACCGAAGCAATTAACAGAGGATGAGGCTAAAGAGATCGCTGCTTCGGAGGGTACATTGGAATCAATTGACTTAATAAAGGAGAAAGACAAATCTTATTATGAAGCAATTGTGAACAAAAATCATGAAAAAATAACATTGCAGTTAGATACTGTGACAGGGGAAATTATTCATTCAACGAAAAAAAGGGCGGCAATCATTACGGAACAGGAAGCTATTGCAATAGCTTCAACTGAAGCAGCTGGAAAAATAGATGATATCGACTTACATGACAATGCAGACGGAACACCATATTACCTCGTGGAAATAGAACCGGAAGATGGCGATGATATGGTCGTGCAGATCAATGCTTATACCGGGGAAGTAAAATCTGTTACATTGGAAGATAATGCAGAAGATCTAGATTAAAAGGATTAGGGATAAAGGTCTATATAATAGTAGAAATACGTTATATTTAAAATTTCGCTGATATCCCGAGAAGATAGCTGACATATTTAAAATTTCACAGATATATAAACACTTTCCAAAGATGATGAGAAAATAAAATAGATTTCTCATCATTTTTTAATCTTCTCTTTCCTTTTTTCTCATTTTAGCTGTGTAAAGTAAAGATAGTAAAACAAATAGAGCTTAGGAGGAAATAAAGATGAAGAAAATAATGGTCGGTGCACTTGCGGTAACAGTTGTTTTAGGTGGAGTTGGATTAATCAATCACGGTTATGCACAAGAGAAAACAGAAAAGGTAAATACTTCAGTGCAATCGAAACAATTAATTAGTATAGAAGAAGCGAAGGCGAAAGCGTTGGAAAAAGTAGCAGGAGAAATTGAGAGTATTGAATTAGATGACAATGTATATGAGGTAGACGTGAATAAAGGTAATAAAGAATATGATATTGATATCTATGCGTACACAGGAGAAATCGTGAAATTTAAACAAGATAATCGTGATAACGACGATGATGACGATGATATTCGCGCAGACTTATCTAACCAAGCAATTATTACAGTAGAAAAAGCGGTAAAAATTGCCCAGGGCGAGATTAAGGGAGAAGTAATTGAAACAAATCTTGATGAAGATGACGGCAGATACGAATATGAAATTGAATTGCGAACAAATAAAGGTGATGTTGACGTTACAATTGATGCGGTTACTGGAAAGGTATTAGAAATTGATAACTAAGCAAGAAAAAGACGAGGATGTCTAAAAACCCCTTTTTAGACATCCTCCTGAAAGACCCCGTTATGAGAATCCATTAAGATTTCATGACGGGGCTTTTCATATTTTAAAAACTTATTAAAGATTTATCCCAGCCTTAACGGGCAGTAA
>NZ_BCVG01000184.1 GCF_001591625.1 Metabacillus fastidiosus NBRC 101226 | reverse complement strand
GGAAAACAGTTATGGGAAAGTGGAGCAGGGAAGCGAAAAAATTAAACAGACGAGTGATACATTCCAATTAATTAACCAGTCAGTGGCAAACATTCAAGATAAGATTAAAGATACATCTGATCAGCTGGCGACGATTTCTGTTGCGGCTCATGATATTAATGAGTCAATCGAAAATATTGCAGCAATATCAGAACAATCATCAGCGGGTATGGAGGAAGCAGCGGCTGTTTCTGAACAGTCTTCAGCATCAATGAGTAAGATTAGTGAAAGTTCAGCATCACTTGTCACATTAGCAGACCGATTAACGTCCTCTGTTACAAGATTTAAGCTGTGAAATAGATTGGAGAGAAAATAAATCTTTTCCCGGGAAAGCGCAGGAAAAGACATTATCCTCCAAGAACTGAATTTGTTTGTGAGAATAAGCAGGAAAAAAGTCGATCTATTGATCGGCTTTTTTCATTGAAATCATTTTGGTGAGGAAAGTGTGAACTAGAATGATATAATAGTGTATTAAATTAAAGCAATCATAGGGATGAAGAAGTATGTCGACAACATTAGCTTATTTAAAAGAGTGGCAGGAAGCACTCCAAATAGAAATTCATTATTTGAAAAAGTATGGTAGTACAAAATATTATCTTAAAAATGGCCAATTATTATCTTCTGCCGACTCCTATCCATATTATTTTGAAACGAACGTATCAATCAAAATTCCACCAGGCTCACAAATAAGGCTTGAATGGGGAAATGTAAAAATAGATGGACGCATGCTGTCGTCAGAAGGAAAGAATGTCATTGTAGCATTAGAACAATCGATCGGGGATTTAGTGGGAGAAGCTGTTCTCTTTCATGACCCATGGGAGCTTCTGGATGAATTGCAGTTAAGGCTGGAAGAAATAGAGAAAAGCAAACGTAAGCTTGGAAGAATAAAGAGATTAATGAACCCTGATATGGGTATTAAACATCCGGTACATATAATAAAAAACAATGTTCATGAACTTATTTTAAGATCCAAATACAATCCCGTTACATATGTGTGGGGGCCGCCTGGAACGGGGAAAACATATACGCTTGCAAGAGTGGCTGCAAATAAATATTTCAAGGAAAAAAGGGTGCTTATTTTAAGCCACAGCAATCAGGCAGTCGATGTGCTGCTTGCTGAAATTTCTACTTTTATAAAGAAGAGAAATAAGTTTCAGGAAGGCCATGTTATCCGCTATGGTTCACAAACAGGCGGTGACTTATTAAAGCATGAAAGTCTTACAACTGCGCAGCTGTTGGAAAAGAAGGAGCCAAGCCTTGCTAAGGAGAAGGAACAGCTTATAGAGGAGAAGCAGCATCTTAAAAATGATTTAACGAGTTCTTTCAGTAAGAGAGATTCTGATCAATTGCTCGATATCGAGAAAAAATTGACGAGGCTGCTGGAGAAAATACGGCAAAAAGAAATCCAATTCGTAAAAGATGCGTATGTAATCGGTACGACTTTAGCAAAAGCGGCAACAGATCCGACAATTTATGAACATCAGTTTGATGTTGTTATTATTGATGAGGCGAGCATGTGTTACGTCCCGCAGGCAGCATTTGCGGCAACACTTGCGAAGCATTCGATCATTTGTGGAGATTTTAAACAATTGCCGCCGATTGCGAGCAGCCGTCATGAACTAGTGAATAAATGGCTGAAGGAAGATATTTTCCATTGTGCTAATGTCGCTCATACGATTGAGCATGGGCAGCTTCATCCTCATTTAATGCTGTTAAAAGAACAAAGGCGGATGCATCCAGATATATCTGCTTTTACAAATAAATATATTTACCGTTCCTTAGTCGGAGATCATGAATCTGTTTTGAAAAACAGAAATGAAATAGTAGAAAAAGCTCCGTTTCCAAACCGTGCTGCAATTCTAGTTGATACGAGCTCAACAGGTGAGTATTGTATAAATGAACGAACATCAAAATCTCGAATGAATATATGGCAATTATTATTATCCTTTCAATTAATACATGAAGCTTACAAAGCAGGGGCACGTTCCATCGGCTATGTATCTCCGTACAGAGTTCAGGCTCAGCTTATGGACAGTCTTTTAACCGATTTTTATGAAGTGGAGAAGCAGACAGCAAATATCATTGCAGCAACCGTTCATAAACTTCAGGGAAGTGAGCGCGATGTCATTATTTTCGATACAGTCGACAGCTATCCTGAGCAGAGAGCAGGCATGCTTATTACCGGAAAAGAAAGCGAAAGGCTGATCAATGTTGCGATTACGAGAACGAAGGGAAAGTTTATTCATATAAGTAATAATGCTTATATTCATCAGCATGTTTACGGCAATAAGACGATTAAACAGCTCGTCACGCATCAGGAAAAAGAGGATCAGACCGTTTTCATGAATGAAATCGGCACTTGGATAAAAAATCAGCATGAACGTCTACAATGGATGCATGCGAGAAAGCTTGAACGAGTGTTTGACGATATGAAAAAAGCGCAGAAATCGATTGTTATTTCCTTGCCTGCACATACAGTCCTGACAGAACAGTGGCTCGAGAAATTAACAGAAATGAGAAATATCGTAACGGTTATATCTGATAAGCAGTATTCATTTCAGCCGAAGAAACAGATAGAACAGTCTATTCCATTCCCATTTATCTTAATAGATCACCGTTACTTCTGGCTCGGCCTTCCTTTAGAAGGTTCAAAAAATATCAGCCCGCCATTTGTTGCAGCGAGACTGGATTCTGTATTTTTTGCGGAACAGTTTCTCGGAAAGCTGCCAATTGATTTCATATAGTTATCAATCTTCTTATAGTGGGTATATTAAGAAAAAATGGATTTGGGTGATCTTATGCATACAGTTTGGAAAGGCAATTTATCATTTGGATTAATTAGTATCGGGATTAGAATTCATAGCGTGATTGAAGATAAAGATGTAAAACTTATCGGTATTCATAAAGACTGTCTCGTACCGATTCGATATGAAAAAATAGCTCCAGGCTGTGAAGATGGAGAAGTGAAACCAGAGGATATTGTAAAGGCGTATGAATATAGTCCAAATAAATATGTCGTTGTTAGTAAAGAAGAACTGGATGCTTTAAAAAAAGAATATGAAGTGCAGTCTGTTGACATTATTTCATTTGTACAACTAGAAGAAATTGATCCTGTCTATTTTGATCGTTCTTATTTTATTAATGCGATGGAAGGATCAGAAAAAACATACATCCTGCTAAAACAGGCATTAGAAAGAACAGGGAAAATTGGAATCGTTAAAATTTCATTACGCAACCGCCAGCATTTAGCTATTATTCGTGTTCATGAAGATGGGCTTATTCTTGAAACGATTCATTATCCAGATGAGGTGCGCTCGATTACACAAGTTCCAAACTTGCCGTCTGAACAAGAAGTGACTATTCAAAGAAAAGAACTTGTAGCAGCAACTACACTTATTAATGAACTGACTGTTCCATTTATACCAGAAGACTATACAGATGAATATCGGACAGCTTTGCTTGATTTAATAGAAGAAAAAATTGAAAACGAAGAAGTGGAAGTAAAACCTGTTATAAATCCGAAAAAAGTAGATCTTAAAAACATTCTTGACGCTTTAAATGCAAGCATTGAACAAACGAAGCGGATAAACTCAGCGGCAAAGAAAAAAACAGCCGTAAAAACAAAAAAAGAAACAAGCTGAAAAAATATCCCAGCATATTTTATCCTAGCCTTAATGAGCAGTAAGCCTCCCACTTCAAAGTTCTGAGATTTCAAATAAGTGAAGTGGGAGATCCGCTGTCTGTAAAGGTCCGAACAATAGAACAC
>NZ_BCVG01000183.1 GCF_001591625.1 Metabacillus fastidiosus NBRC 101226 | reverse complement strand
CTTACTGCCCGTTGAGGCTGGGATAAAATATCCTCTTCTACATTTATTAGGAAGAAGTATATTAGTCTGGCCGACAATAGCTAAAAGGCTGCCATAACGGCAGCCTGAATTCATATTCACATAAATTTATTGATAGCTTGTTTAAGAGTGGAAACGATGGAAATATTGCTGAAATCAATCCCGATTTGGACAGACGTCTGGGCTATTTCAGGTCTGATTCCTGAAAGAGTGCTTTTAATACCAAGCAGATCTAGGGTTGCAATTAATTCAAAGATTTGATGGGCAACCATTGTATCTACTATGACTACTCCCGAAAGGTCAATTAAGAGATGATCGATTTTCTGATCCGAACATTGTTTTAATGTGCTCTCAAGGATATGCTTAGCTCTTATCGTATCAATATCACCGACAAGAGGAAGTAAAGCTAAATTATCACTTAAACTGATGACCGGAGAGCTCAGTTCATTAATCATTTCCCGCTGTGATTCAAGTCTTGACTCAGAGTATTTATGGCTTTCTTCTGTAAAGGCAGCTATTATTAAATGGAAATTTTTTATAATAGCCCTATTCCATTCATTGATTATTTCATAAGAATATTTATTTTCCGACGAACCAACAAATTCTTCAATTAAATCTAAATACTGATTTTGCACCCTGAAAAATTCCCTCAAAATAAATGGGACTGGCGTTCTTAAATGTTCCTCATCTTTTACAATAATCTCTATCCATTTTTCAAAATCTTTATAAAATTGTGATTCAGATATAGTTTCATCAAATACTTTGCAGAAGTTTACATGAAATTCATAATTTTGTTGTTTAAGAGTTTCAATAACTTTAGGGTCTTCCGAAGAATAAACTCCTGCCGGATCATTTTTATCCAGAGATTCATACCATTGTTCTGTTAATTGCCATGTTTTATTTAATAAAAATTGATAAAGTTCTTTATTTGCCATCATTTTCCCGCCTATAAATATAATTTACATTACTAAAAAATTTAAAAGATATAATTTTATCCCTCTCTATTAAATAGCCATTTTCGCTTTACATTCAAGCCTTCATTTTATTATTCTGTCAAGATCTCAATAAAGCCAACAAATTGTGAATACCGCCTTAAAAGAAAGACAAAGTGTCCACTGTCTCTTGTCTTGAGTATATACAAAATCCCCACGTTCATCCAGAATTACGAAGGGACTTTACTGAAAAGATTTTATTTTGTCTATAAGCAAAATCGTTACTTTTTAACAGTATAAGACTTATCCCAATAAAAAGTGGACGGGGTCTTTTAAGATAGACTTTTTTTCATTCAACAACACATGCCAGCTTTGAAATAAAGTTTGATCACAGTAGATCTTTTCTTATATTTAGGCACTAAATAGTTATAAAAAGCTTCTTCAATTTCAATAAGCCTTCTTCCACAAACGCACCCATTAATTAAAGAACAATAATCAATGAATTTTAGCAATTAATATTTTTCTATACATGCCATTCATCATAATAGGTATATCTTCTTCTACTTTTATACTATTATTATTTTTAGGAAGTAATTCTTCAAAATTCCGCCCAATATCAGTTCCTAATACGCTAATAATTGGTCTTAAAAGCACCTTTATTAATGAAAGTTTCTTATTTTCAGGAGCAAATTTATCAAATATAATTATTTTCCCTTCATATTTTAAAACTCTTATAATTTCTTGAAAACATTTATTAGCATCCGGTACAACAGAAAGAATTAGACTTGCTACTACATAGTCGAAGGATTCATTTTCAAAATCCATATTTTGAGCATCCATTTCTAAAAATTTAATTGCAGAATTTTTGAACTTTATTTTTGCCTTTCCAAGCATATCTGGTGAATAATCAATTGCTGTTATGTCTAAGCCAGAGTGATTAATTAATTCTAAATCAGCACCTGTTCCTACACCAACGAACAAGATTTTTTGTTTATTATTGAACGTTATTGCTTGGAATATTTGTTTTCTGGCGTTTAAAAAGCCACCCGAATTGAAAAACTTATCATAAATTGGAGAACCTATTTTATATATGAATTTATTCCAAGAATTATTCAAACCTCTGCACCCCTATTTTAATCTCAATTTCATATACCAATCTACATTCCGAATTTATTTTACCACAATAATCCAGCACTCTTCCCTTTTGGTTAAAAAAGAAAAATATCCTGAGAGAAAATTATCTACGGGAGAACAGTACGACGTTATTTCAAATTTATAACACTTTTGCTTTGAAATAAAATTTGATTAAATCAGCGATTTTAACCTTGATATAAGAGTAAATATAAAGAGTATGTTTTGAAAAAAAGATGGATCAAAACATACTCTTAAATACTTATAATATAGGCGAAAGCAGACGGGAAACAGCTTCTTTTAATTTTATAATAATGGACCGTTCTCTATACCTTTCAGGAGTAAGCTCTTTACTTACCTCGCTATCCTTCTGAAACATATCATGAAGTTGTTTAGCAACTTTTTCATCATATATAATTGCATTTACTTCGAAATTCAATCTAAAGCTTCGGGAATCGATATTCATTGTCCCTACTGATGCCACTTCCTGATCCACAACAATTGTTTTAGCATGCAGAAAACCATTTTCATATAACAGTATCTTTGCTCCATATTCCAATAATTCTCCCACGGATGCCCATGTCGCCCAATAAACAAAAGGATGATCAGGTTTGCATGGAATCATAATCCGTAAGTCTACACCCGATAAGAGAGCAATTTTACATGCATCCATAAAGCTCGTATCAGGAATAAAATACGGAGTTTGAATACAAACACTTTGTTTAGCGGAAAGAATAAGTTTAATATACATATTTTTTAGATGTTCGGTATGAGAATTAGGTCCGCTTGAAATAACTTGAACAGGACTAGTACCATAATTCTTTTCAATATGAAATGAAAACTCCTCGTGGGTCTCTTTCTGGTGCTTTCCAGCCTGATTCCAGTCCAAAATAAATCTTCCTTGGATATGATTGACCGCATCTCCCTTTATTCTAAGGTGTGTATCACGCCAATAACCGAATTTTTTATTAATACCTAGATATTCATCCCCGACATTAAAACCGCCAATGTACGCAATTTCCCCGTCAATAATGCAAAGTTTCCGATGATTTCTATTGTTAATGCGAAAATTCACTGGTCTAAGCAAGGAGGGAAAGAAAACCTCCACTTCTCCGCCTGCTGAGCGTAGTTCTTTAAAGAATTTGGTTGAAAGCTTCTTTGAACCGATTTCGTCATATAGAAGTCTTACTTTTATTCCTTCTTTTGCTTTTTTAGTTAACTCATCTCTAAGCTTTTTCCCGAGGGAATCCGGCTGAATAATGTAATATTGAATATTAATCTCCTTTTTCGCAGCTTTTATATCTTCAAATAAAGCATCAAATTTCTGGTGCCCGTCACTAAAGATTAATATTTCATTGTCATGTGATATTAAAGCATCGGACGATTTAAGATTCATTCTAATCAATTCAGCATACTTCTTTAACAAAGGAGAATCCTTTTTATCCTCATTTTCAAACCTGAATAACTGTTTATCTACAGCTGATTGAAGAAAGGCTCTTTCCTCGGCTGAAAGCTTATAAAAATTACTCTTTGTCAATTTCCGCCCAAGAAAGATATAAATGATAAAACCTAAAATTGGGATGAAAAAGAAAACCATTAGCCAAGCCCATGTATAACCAACATCTCTTCTTTCAAAAAATAAAACCCCTGCTGAAAGGATGATATTAATAACTGTGATAATTGATACTATAAGCGTGATTACATTCCCTATTTCCATCCCATATTCCCTTCTTTGCTTTTATTATTAATAATTGCATTGTGACTTCGAAAATTCAAGTGGCCTGCTTCTTTAATCCAATAAAGTGAAACTTCCATCAGTGGGGGTTTTTC
>NZ_BCVG01000182.1 GCF_001591625.1 Metabacillus fastidiosus NBRC 101226 | reverse complement strand
AAGCACCAAGAAATGCAGTAGAAGTTAAACTCGTTGAAATTTGGGCGGATATTTTAGGCATAGAGGATATAGGAATTAACCATCATTTCTTTGTATCGGGTGGAGATTCAATTAAAGCTCTCCAAATAGTATCCAGATTATCAAGAATGAATCTTAAGCTTGAGGTTAAAGATTTATTTGCAAATCCTAAAATTAAAAACCTTAGCAAGTATGTGAAAAAGCACAAGAAACACATAAAGCCTTATGAAATAGTTGAGGGCAAAGTAGAATTAACCCCTATTCAAAAATGGTATTTTGATAAAAATAAAGAAGAACTGAATCATTTTAACCAGTCATTTATGCTATTTAGAGAAGATGGCTTTGATGTAAAAAAAGTTGAGAAGGTCTTTAATAAACTATTAGAACATCATGATGCACTTAGAATGATATATGAAGAAAAGGACAGTGTTGTAAATCAAAATAATAGGGGCTATAAGAAAAATCTTTTCGATTTATACACCTATGATGTTAAGGATCTAGATAATGTTGAAGAAAGAATATATGAACTTGCAACTGATATTCAAAAGAAATCTTCTATTAAAGATGGAAAACTTGTTAATCTTGGTTTATTTAAGGCGGATGATGGTAATCATCTCTTAATTGCTATTCATCATCTAGTAGTAGATGGGGTATCCTGGCGGATATTGTTTGAAGACTTTGAAACCCTATATACTCAAGAGGAAAAAGGACAAAATTTAGATATCGGACACAAGTCTGATTCCTTTAAACAGTTTTCATCTAAGCTACAAGATTATGCAAATAGTAAAGAACTGTTAAAGGAAAGTGAGTATTGGAAGAACATAGCACAAGCTAAGGTTAAATTCCTTCCAAGAAAAGAAGAAATTATAAGAGATACATTTGAAAATAGTAAAACGCTAAGTATTTCTTTAAACAGCCAAAAAACTAATAGTCTTTTAAGGGAATCTAATGGAGCATATAATACAGAAATAAATGACATATTGTTAACTTCTCTATTGGTCGGTGCAAGAGAAGTAACAGGAGAAAACAATATAAAGATAAATATGGAAGGTCATGGAAGAGAGGATATTTTTAAGGATGTAGACATTAGCAGAACGATAGGCTGGTTTACAACTATGTATCCTGTACTTATTGACTTGGGAGAAGAGAAAAGAATTTCGGCTAATATAAAAATGGTAAAAGAAATTCTTAGAAAGGTTCCAAATAAAGGAATAGGTTTTGGGGTACTAAAGTATTTAGCAAAAGACCAAGCTTTATTAAATGAACAAAAAGCGGTTATTTCGTTTAACTATTTAGGTGAAATGGACAGTGATGTTAACCGTAATGAGTTTTCAGGTTCAAAGTTCTCCTATGGAGAGAGCATTGGAGGAAAAATTTCAAGAAATAATTCAATAGAAATAAATTCAATCATTATCAATAATGAATTGTATATAAATACAACTTTTAATGAATTGGAATATGATGAAAAAACCATAAAGGTTTTGAACGAAAAGTTTAAAGAAAGTCTAGAAAAAATCATTGACCATTGCTCAAGTAAAAAAGAGGCAGAAAAAACACCTTATGATTATGGAGATACCAAATTAACTTTAAGTGAGCTTGATGAAATTAATGAAAAGTATGGATGGTCGAGAATCGAAAAAATATATCCATTGGCAAATATGCAAAAAGGGATGCTTTTTCATGCATTGGAAAACAAAGATTCAAAAGCATATTTTGAACAAACTGTAATGGATATAAGAGGATATATTGATACAGAAGTATTAAAGAAGAGCTTCAATAAAATTATGCAGCGCTATGAAATATTAAGAGCATCATTTGAATATGTAATCGTTGAAGAGCCTAGACATGTAATAATAGCAGACCGAGAAATCGGTTTTAATTACTTTGACTTAAGAGATAAAAACCACTCAGAAAAAGAGGTGTTTATCCAAAAATTTAGAGAAGAAGATAAAGTAATCGGATTTAACTTAAGTAAAGATACCTTAATTAGAGTTAGCTTGATCCGCACAGAAGAAAACTTATATAAACTGGTATGGAGCCATCATCATATTCTATTAGATGGTTGGTGCCTAGGTATTGTATTAGGTGAGTTATTCACCATATATGGAAAAATGATTAATGGCGAAGAATTTGAATTAGAAGAAACCAAACCCTATAGCGATTATATAAAATGGCTCGAAAAACAAGATACAGAAGAAGGTAGAACATATTGGAAACACTATTTAGAAGGGTACGAAGAAAAAGCACAAATACCTAAATTAAATAGTGCGAACAGTAATAGTGAGTATTTCCGTAAAGAAAAAATAATCGAATTTTCAACGGGATTTACAAGTAAACTGACGAACCTGGCTAATAGAAATAACGTAACTTTTAATACCGTATTCCAGAGTATTTGGGGGACAATTTTAGCAAAATATAATAATACAGAAGAAGTTGTATTTGGAACCATTGTATCTGGAAGAGAGGCACCAGTAGATGGCATTGAAAAGATGATTGGTTTATTTATTAATGCAATTCCTACTAGAATAAAGCTCGAAAAAAATAAGAAGTTTAAAGATGTTCTGACAACGGTGCAGGGTGAAGCAATAGTTAGCAATAACTATAATTATATGAATCTAGCTGAAGTTCAATCTTTGAGTCAATTAAAGAAAGATTTATTAGATCATATTATTGTGTTTGAAAACTATGCTGTTGATGAACGTGTTGCCGGACATGACAAAATGGATATAGGTTTTGATGTTGAGGATTTAAATGCACAAGAGCAAAGCAACTACAGCTTCAGCATTTCAGTAACTCCAGGTGAAAAGTTGAATTTAGTTTTAACTTATGATGGTAATGTTTACAACGACAATTTAATTGACAATATAGAAGCTCATATTAAAAAAGTAGCTGAGCAAGTTGTTATTGATGATAATAAGAAGATATGTGAAATCCAGATGACTTCAGAAAAAGAAAGAACAGCTTTACTTTATGAATTTAATGATACAAAAGCAGACTATCCAAGAGATAAGACAATACATCAACTTTTCCAAGAGCAAGTAGAACGATCACCAGAAAATATAGCCGTTGTTTTTGAAGATAAAAAATTAACTTATTGGGAGCTGAATGAAAAATCCAACCAACTGGCAGCTCTATTAAGGGAAAAAGGGGTCAAACCAAATACTATAGTCGGCATTATGGTTGAACGCTCACTTGAAATGATAGTCGGTATGTTAGGAATTCTAAAAGCTGGTGGAGCATACCTTCCGATTGATCCTGACTTTCCAGATGACAGAATAAAATATATGTTGGTAGACAGCGGTATCGAAATACTAGTGAAAAAAGAAAATAAGAAAGTGGATCAGGATTTAATTTGTATCGATGTCAATTTAGAAAAGGTTAAAGGTCGAGTTAAAGAAAACTTACCTGATCTAAATAAATCTTCTGATATGGCTTATATTATCTATACTTCAGGTTCAACGGGAAATCCAAAAGGAGTTATGGTAAATCACAATTCTATTGTGAACACACTGTGCTGGAGAATAAGATACTATCAGTATAATGAAGGTGATATCACCCTGCAGATGCCAACTTTTTCATTTGACAGTTCTGTAGAAGACATTTTTACCACGCTGCTTTCCGGTGCTAAATTGGTTTTAATAGAAGATATCAGAGTGAATTTCAATAAGTTTATTAATACCGTTAAACATAATAAAGTTACAAATTTATTGGCTGTTCCTAGCTATTATAACAAGCTATTAGATATGATTGATGAACCTATAGAGAATATGAGATTTGTAACTATTGCAGGAGAAGGTTTTAACGAAAACCTAATCAAGAAACATTTTGAAAAAATGCCTCATGTCAGACTATTTAATGAGTATGGACCGAGTGAGAACAGTGTT
The DNA here is from genome assembly GCF_001591625.1 of Metabacillus fastidiosus NBRC 101226. Taxonomy (GTDB): domain Bacteria; phylum Bacillota; class Bacilli; order Bacillales; family Bacillaceae; genus Metabacillus; species Metabacillus fastidiosus. The sequence goes on along the minus strand of NZ_BCVG01000182.1, from coordinate 126 downwards.
TGCTCTACAGTGCATGAGTTGAAACAAGGAGATCAAAAGGCTCTTATTGGTAAACCAATTACTAATAACAAGGTTTATATTTTGGATAGAAATAATAACCTAGCACCATTAGGGGTTGCAGGTGAA
>NZ_BCVG01000181.1 GCF_001591625.1 Metabacillus fastidiosus NBRC 101226 | reverse complement strand
CTGATAGAAGTTTCACTTTATACTGTTTGTTTCGTTAATGCTTGCTTATCTTTATTAATCTCTTCTTCTTTCTTCGGCTCTTGTGCACTTCTCAGAGGTATTTCTTTTAGGAATAAAGTAAGAACAACTGCTGCTACCATAATAAATGCTGCTGTCATAAATACTCCAGATAACGCGAAGCTTAATGCTCCCTGAAGCAATGTCACCATTTCTTTAAATAATGGAGCAATTTGTTCCGGCAAGCTATTATGAATCATATTCAATTTCTCATGATCAAGCAATAATTGCGGATTTTGTAATGCCTGGAGCTTTCCTTGCATTTCCGCTGGCAAATTCGCTGTCTGCTCTGAAATCCCTTGAAGCGACTCTCCCATTTTATCACTCATACGATTGTTTAAAACCGTTCCCATAATAGCTACACCGACAGTTCCGCCAAGAGATCTAAATAATTGCGTCGTTGCTGTTGCTACACCTAACAGTCTTTGTTCCACAGCATTTTGCACAGTTAACGTAAACACTGTCATACCTACACCAATTCCAAGACCAATCAGAACTAGATATATAATAAGTGTCCATTGAGAAACACTGGCATCTAATGTTGTTAATAAGAACATCCCTATTGTTGTAATAATCAATCCAATGATTGCCTGAAATTTATATTTCCCTGTTTTACTAATAATTTGGCCGCCGATCGCACTTGCGAACATAAGACCTAATGTCATTGCCATTGAAATAAAACTTGAATGTGTTGCTGAGAAGCCTAATACCCCTTGAACGAAATAAGGAACATACATAATCCCTCCGAACATCGCCACACCGATTGCAAAGCCTACTGTATTGGAAATAGTAAAAATACTATTTTTAAATAAGTAAAGCGGTAAAATTGGACTTTTTGCTCTTCTTTCAACAAAAATAAAAATAATAAGAGCAATAATTGCCCCTGCAAACAGCCCTAAAATTTGTTCTGATCCCCAGTCATATTTAGAGCCTGCCCACGAAAATCCTAATAAAGCTGGAACAATCGTTAATGTAAGAAAGATAGAACCTAGGAAGTCAACAGACTCTCCTCTCTTTCTCTCTACCTTAGGAAACAGTCTCCATATGAGAACAGCTGCAATAATGCCAAGGGGTAAAAACACCCAAAATACCCATTTCCATTCTAAATTATCAACAATATAACCGCCAAGTGTCGGTCCAAGTACACTTGAAATTCCAAAAACCGCACTCATTGCTCCCTGCCACTTTCCACGTTCTCTTGGAGCAAATAAATCACCAACAGCTGTAAGTGCTGTAGACATAATCATCCCTGCTCCAAAACCTTGAATACCACGATAAGTAATAAGCTGAACAATATCTGTTGATAAACCTGATAAAAAAGCTCCAATGATGAAAATAAAAATTCCTAGTAAAAGAAATGGCTTTCGTCCATAAATATCGGAAAGTTTTCCAACTAGAATAGTTGTAATAGCTGATGTTAACATGTAAATTGTGAAAACCCAGCTGTAGTAATCTAACCCGCCAAGCTCTGCAATTATTTTGGGCAGCGCATTACCAACGATTGTCTGGTTAACAGCTGCAAAAAACATTGCTCCAATAATCGCGATCATAATTGTTATTTTCTCTTTATGACTAAGATGCTCCATTCATTTCACCTCTATTACATTATTCGCATATTTCTTTTTTTGCGCTTTTTCTTACTTTTAATAACATTACCCGTAAATCTGATATTTCATCTGTTGAAAATTGCTCAAATACTTTCGTGGCAACTTTATTTCTTTCTTCTAAACATAACTGTAGCAGCTTATGCCCTTCCTCTGTTAATTGAAGCATTACAACTCTCCTATCATTTGCATTACGAACCCGATATACTAACTTTGCCTCTTCTAAGCGATTGATAGCAATTGTAGTTGCACCTGATGTTAATCCAAGTAATTCTCCTACATGTGAAACAGTCATCTCTTTCCTTTTATTTAACTGATTTAAAATAAAAAATTGGGCAGGAGTTAGCTGAAATTGTTCCGATTGAAAAAGAAGCTGATTGATCGTTCTACCGATTTCAAAAAATGATTGTGTTACATCACTAATAAGCTCATCCCTCTGTTTTTCCATCTCTTCTCAACCTCTATCTCATCAATTACTTAACAAATAAAATATCTTTAATATAAAGATATTAACATAATGAATATTATATGACGTTATTATCTTTCCCGCAATTATTTTGCACATATCTTTTTAGCTTTCACATTCCCATCTTGTTCATGCACTAACTTCTTTCAAATAAAATGTATCTTTTTAACAATAATAGTTAATGAATAAGTTGTATTATCTTTTAAGGAGGCAGTCCATTGAAATCAAATCAAAATGAATTTAATGAAGAATTTGGAACATCAATTGAAGGTTTAGACAGCCGTATGGGAACAAATGAAAAGGATGACACATTAACGAACAGACAAGGTCATCCGATTACAAACAATCAAAGTATACGTACTGTCGGCAACCGTGGTCCGGCAACTTTAGAGAACTACGATTTTATTGAAAAAATCAGTCATTTTGATAGAGAACGTGTACCTGAAAGGGTTGTACATGCCCGTGGTGCCGGGGCACATGGTTATTTCGAAGCCTATGGGACAGCCGGTGACGAGCCAATTTCTAAATATACACGCGCAAAATTATTCCAAGAAAAAGGAAAGAAAACTCCTGTTTTCGTTCGTTTCTCCTCTGTTATTCACGGTGGACATTCCCCAGAAACACTGCGTGATCCACGTGGATTTGCGGTGAAGTTCTATACGGAAGATGGAAACTGGGATTTAGTCGGAAATAATTTAAAAATCTTCTTTATTCGTGATGCGATGAAATTCCCTGACATGATTCACGCATTTAAACCAGATCCTATTACGAATATTCAGGATAGCGAGAGATTCTTTGATTTCTGTGCAAGTTCTCCGGAAACATTACATATGGTGACATTTGTTTACTCACCTTGGGGTATCCCTGCAAACTACCGTCAAATGCAAGGTTCTGGGGTAAACACATATAAATGGGTAAACAGTGAAGGTGAAGGAGTTCTCGTAAAATATCACTGGGAACCGAAGCAGGGAATTAAAAATTTAACACAAAAAGAAGCAGAAGAAATCCAAGGGAAAAACTTCAACCATGCAACACAGGATTTATATGAAGCAATCGAGCGTGAGGATTATCCAGAATGGGAGCTTTTCGTTCAAATTATGAGTGATGATGAGCATCCTGAGCTAGACTTTGATCCGCTTGATGATACGAAATTATGGCCAAAAGAGCAATTTCCATGGCTTCCAGTCGGAAAGATGGTATTAGATAGAAATCCTGAAGACTATTTTACAGAAGTAGAACAAGCGGCATTCGGTACAGGTGTCCTCGTTGACGGCCTTGACTTCTCAGATGATAAAATGCTGCAAGGCCGGACATTCTCTTATTCTGATACACAAAGACATCGTGTAGGAGCAAACTATTTACAATTGCCAATTAATGCTCCAAAGAAGAGAGTTGCAACTAACCAAAGCGGCGGGCAGATGCAGTATAAGGTCGACCGTGCACCTGGACAAAACCCTCATATTAACTATGAGCCGTCTATTCTTGGAGGATTAAAAGAAACAAAGCAAGAAGGAAAAGAACATACACCTCATATTGAGGGCAATAAAGTGCGTCAAAAAATTGATCGCGAAAATAACTTTGGTCAAGCTGGACAAACATATCGTGAATTTGAAGATTGGGAGCGAGATGAGCTTATCTCAAATCTCGTAAATGACTTAAAAAATTGTCATAAAGATATTCAAAGCAAAATGCTTGAAATGTTCTACGAATGTGACAATGACTACGGTAAACGTGTGGAAGAAGGTTTAAAAAATGCCCACGTTGATGCTGATGATACATCAGGCCCACTCGGTGAATCACAAACACGTCAAGCTGTAAATAAAGCAGAAGAAGAAGGTCATTCTGCAGATCCTTATTAAGGATATCTTACAAAAATCAAAGAATGGGGCTGTCTGATAAGTCCCTAATAAGTTTT
>NZ_BCVG01000180.1 GCF_001591625.1 Metabacillus fastidiosus NBRC 101226 | reverse complement strand
AGTTTAAGGTAGTTGAGTTAGTAAAAATCGCTGGTATTCCACGTAGTACGTATTATTACTGGGTAAAACAAATGAACCGATTAGATAAATATAGAGAGGTCAAAGAAGTCATCCAGCAGATTTTTCATGACCATCGAGGTCGATATGGCTATCGCCGTATCACCCTGGAATTACATCATCGCGGTTATCTTATCAATCATAAAACAGTACGTCGTTTAATGAATCAGTTAGATTTAAAATGTCTCGTACGTATAAAGAAATATCGTTCTTACCGCGGGAAAGCAGGGAAAATCGCTCCTCACCTTCTTAAGCGTGATTTTAAGGCCACAAGGCCTAATGAAAAGTGGGTGACAGATATCACAGAATTTCACTTATTTGGTGAAAAGCTGTACCTATCACCTGTGCTTGATCTTTTTAACGGGGAGATCATTGCTTACAATATGGAGAAACGACCTGCCTTTTCACTCGTTAAAAAGATGTTAGATCAAGCATTTGAATGTTTACATGAGGAGGATTCACCAATCCTCCATTCCGATCAAGGATGGCACTATCAAATGAAGAAATATCAGCACTTATTGAAAGAACATCATATTGTACAAAGTATGTCCCGTAAGGGGAATTGTTTAGACAATGCCGTCATGGAGAACTTCTTTGGCTTATTAAAATCTGAGCTACTTTATTTACAAGAATTCGAAAGCATGGAACATTTCATTTTAGAATTAGAAAACTATATTAACTATTACAATCACAGACGAATTAAAGGAAAATTAAAAGGAATGAGCCCCGTGCAATACAGGATTCATTCCTCAGTAGCTGCTTAAAATATGTGTCTAACTTTTTGGGTTCACTTCATTGAAAGATCCTTTTATTGTTGTTTAAAATGTCTTTTATGTTACTTATAATGGGAAATGAGGAAGGGTGGGAGCAAATTGATAGCAGCAGAATTAAATGGAAAGATACCGTCTACATTACAGAATTCTGAAGACTTATTGACTTCATCAGTAATAGGTCTTTTTCAATATTTATCTTCTCATTCATACTTTCAATCTGTATTAGAATCATCTGTAAACTTAAATGGTCATCAATTAACATTTGATTCACCAGTTAAAGAATGTTGCTTTGTTTTTTGGCCAAAGTTAGAGAATTCAGAACCAGATGTACTACTTCGATTAAAAACCGAAAGTGATAGTGAGATTTTGATATGTATAGAAGCAAAATATTGGTCGCATAAGTCAAGTCATGAGGATGAATCAATCGATTTACAGGATAGAACCAATAGCCAAAGGGATCAATTGGCACGTGAAATAGAGGATATTCACAAAGTTAACTGTCTCCGTTATCTAAATATCAATAGAAGTAAATTGAATAGTATTGTTTTGATATATCTAACAAATCATACATACTTACCAAGAGAAGAAATCCTGGAGAGTATTCTCCATGTAAATGGTGTTCACTTTGAAAAAGGACAACTTTACTGGCTTACATGGAGAGAAATTCATAATTCGATAAGTAAGATTAAGAATTTCCTAACCTTACAGGACTTGAAGCTTTTAAATGACCTCAAAAAGCTGCTGGAAAAGAAAGGACTTCAAAGCTTTAATGGGTTTCAACACCATGTAGAAAAAGTATCTGGAATTAATATTACATACAATACTGCATTAAATTCATATTCATGGAACTGCAAGAATGATGTTGAAAAGTTGCATTGGTACTATGGGGGAAAACAAAATGGATAATAATAATTCAATTATTAACTCAATAAATAATGTAAGACATCTTATTAACAATTCAATTCTTATGCTAAGAGATTTAGATACGGCACTTTCTACGCATGGATTCCAACCTCTAAATGGAAATGCTATAGGAATGGAAAGAAGTACTAGTATTAACCAATCTATGTTTCAATACTCTACCTTTTTTCCACAATACATGGCGAGACAATACGCATTATCAGAAGAGATTAATGCTAATAAGGTTAATAGAATATTATTTACTAACATACAGTTTTTTCATGGAGATTATGAAGAAATACGACCTACTCTAATTAATAGTGTGATGATATTCCCACAACCCATTGCAGATGTAAAGGATTATATCAAGAATTGGTGGTTGAAATATACAGTTTATGAAGATAAAGGATGGGGAGAAATATTAAAGAACGGTGAACTTAATGAAGATATTGATGAAGAAGAGATAAGGACAATTTTTTGGTGTCGTGACTTACTATCTATAAATGGGCAAAAGGAGCTTCTTGAGGAGAAGGAGAAATTAATACAGTTTTTTTTAAAATAAAATAAAACTGTGACTGCAAGTAAGATAGGGATGTAGTATGGATTGTACTAATACATAGGCGTAATACCAATATCAAGTTAAAAATTTATAGGATAATAAAGAAAGAGGTTTACTTAATGAGCACTAATAGAGAATCAAACAATCTTGAATTGATTGTATCAAATGCTTTAAAAATACCTGGTGTTAAAGTTAACCGTAAAGAATTTTTAATTAAAATGTTTGGGAATGACATCAATTCTGATAAAGTTGCAATCTTAATTGAAAAGGGACCGTTAGTAGCGGGAATAGACTGTGACAAAATAAATAGAATGGCAAGATCATTAATTGAAAAAAGAACGTTACAAAGCTCTGGAGCATCATTTGCAGCAGGATTGCCTGGTGGACTTGCTATGGCGGCTACCATACCTGCGGATACTATTCAGTTCTTTGGGGTTGCATTACGATTAGCTCAAGAACTTGCTTATATGTTTGGATATAAGGACTTGTGGGAAGATAACGAGCTTGATATGGAGCAGGTAAGAGGGGAGCTAATTCTCTTTCTAGGTGTTATGTTTGGCGTAGGTGGTTCAGCCTCAGCATTAAAGATGCTTTCGTCTAAAATAGCGGATCAAGCACTGAAAAAGATTCCTCAAAAAGCTTTAACAAAAACTTTTTATTATCCAATTATTAAAAAGATAGCTTCTCTTATTGGGATTAAACTGACAAAAGATTCGTTTGCTAAAGGAATATCCAAAGTGATTCCTGTTATTGGAGGTGCAATATCCGGTGGCTTAACTTATACATCAATGAAAAAGATGGGTAACCGATTAAGAATCACTATGTATGAAACCTTAGATTATACAAAACAAGATTTTGAGAGAGATATGGATGAAATTAAAAGAGAAATGCCAGAGATTATTGATGCAGAATTTGAAGAAGTAGTTGAGGAAGTGGAAATCAAACTTTAAATACCCATTCTCCAAGGGAGAAAATGAGATTAGAAGGTAGCTTGATGTAGCTTTGAAATAAAGAAGTAATGTTTATAAAAAAGATATACCGTTTATAAAAAAGTTGGGGTGGAATTATCTACACTTCAGTTTTTCTTAATTGAACTAACTGGTAGCGATAGCTGATGTAGTTTTATAATAAAGATTGATCATTTAAAACAAAATTCGATTATTTAAAATAAAGATTGATAATTTATAATAAAGTTTGATTAATATAATTAAAGGGGATATGCACTGATGAAAAATATTTTTAATCATATGCATACAGCAGAAGTTTTAAAGCGTATTGACAAATTGAGTGCAAATTCACAACCACAATGGGGAAAAATGGATGTTGCCCAAATGCTAGCGCATTGTTCATCTTTTCAAGACATTGCAATGGGAAATTCTTTTCCACCAAGGGGTTGGTTAGGAATAATAGTAGGGAGGTTTGCAAAACAAATCATGTACAATGACAAGACATTGCCCCATAATATGTCTACTATTCCAACCATTTTGATTACAGATGATAGAGATTTTGAGACAGAAAAAGAAAAGCTTAAACGAAAAATTATCATATTCCAAAATAACGGACCAGAGAAGTGCACAACTCATCCGCATCCTTTTTTTGGTAAACTCACTTCTGAGCAATGGGGTAAAGGAATATACAAGCACCTTGACCATCATCTTAAACAGTTTGGAGTTTAAATATTGAAGAACAAAAATCGTTAGTTGAAGAAAGTATCTCTAGGCTTAATTACTATTCTCTTTCATAAGATGAACAATGCTTTGATTTATTCTCAATTACTATTTGAAGCAACCAACAGCATGTCATTTTATAATCTTTTGTTTTGCCTTAAAACAGGAGCGATTGTGGTAGAACGTAGGTAGAAATTGATCAATCTTTTTTATAAAAACCAAACTTAAATATGCTGAAAAAGAATTCATTTTGATCAATCTTTTTTTTCAAAATGGATTCTTTTTATCTTCAAAAAATGCTTGCTTGTGAGGTGTTTTTAATCAAACTTTATTTAAATGCAACAGCTGAATAAAGCTGTCGCTTCTTTTACTAGTGGAAAAGGATTAAGTTTAGGAGGTAGTT
>NZ_BCVG01000179.1 GCF_001591625.1 Metabacillus fastidiosus NBRC 101226 | reverse complement strand
TCCGATTGGTTCAACTAACCATTAGTGGAGGATGAGACCCCCCCATTGATGGAAGTTTCACTTTACAACTCTCTTCTTAACGCCGCAAGCACATTAATATTTGTCGCTTTGATCGCTGGTCTCACTCCTGAAACCATTGCAACACCGATGCTTATAACTGCCGCAATTACTACTAAGCTTAACGGGATATAAGAGAATGTGAAATCTATTGCTCCCGCATCCTCCGTTCCAGTTGCTGATGCCAAAATAACCGGCAATACCAGATTTGAAATCCAGCTGATTGCATATGAAATCACAATCCCGATGATAGAGCCTAAAATACCAATATAGGCACTTTCCATTAAGAACATTTTGCGAATCGTGCCCGGTTCCGCTCCAAGTGCTTTCATAATACCAATTTCCTGCGTTCTCTCTGTAACAGCCATCGTCATCGTATTAAAAATACCGATCGAAGCGATTAATACTGCAACTGTCCCTACAAAAATCAGGCCTGCTTTAAACACATTGAAAAATAAATTAACCTGATCCAGTTCTTCTGTCACTGAATAAACCTGATATTTCTGGTCTTTCAAAGCTTGTGTAACTGACGCAACTTTTTCAAAATTTGATGCATATGCTGAAATACTAGAATTTTCTTCATTAATAAATGACTTGAATTCCTCTTTAAAATGATCACTAACGTAAATTTGATTATCGATAACCCAATCTCTTGATGGTGCTTTACCAATCCCAACAATTTTTAAATCATATTTTTTCTCATTTTTGACTTCACCTTTGTCATCTGTTTCCGTTACTTTTATATTCACCGTCTTACCGATTAAATCGCCTTCATAGCCTTTCGGTTCCTTCACTTGTTCATCTGGCTGTTCAGCTGCTTTTTCCACATCTTCCTGCTCTTTTTTCGTTAATAATTGTTTTGCAAAATCATATCCAACGATAATCTCATTTTTATTCTTCGGTATTTCGCCTTTTTCAAGCTTTAAATTTGCTTTTAACTCTTCTTCCATATCTGTTATAGTCATAGTATTATAACTCGTTCTATCATCTAAAGAAGCTTCAATTGCAGCCTCAACATAGTCTCTTTTAACGACTGCCTTTACATCATTCATGCCTTTTATTTTCTCAATATCGGAATCAGTAACTTTGCTATCTTCTTTCCCGTGAATATTAATTTCTGTAATAATCTGCTGTGAAAGAAATTGATCTGTAATACTTTTATGGATTCCAAAACCGACTGATGCCAATACAATTAGAAATGCACAGCCCATCGTCGTTGCTAAAATCGTCATAAAAACTCTTAATCTATTTTTCTTCATATTCCTGCGCAAAAATTTCAGCTGATCTTTAAACTTCAACAGAAGCACCTTCTTTCCCTAAAACCCCGTCATGCAAATGATACTTATGATTACTAATTGCAGCGACTTCTTCATTATGGGTAATGATGAAAAATGTAATTCCATGATCTTTATTTAATTCTAAAATAAGTTTAAGAATTTCCTTTTCTGTTTCTGAATCTAGGCTTCCAGTCGGTTCATCTGCTAAAATAATACTTGGATTCGTAATAAGTGCTCTTGCAATACTTACACGCTGCTGCTGTCCTCCTGATAATTCATTCGGATAATGATCCGCATGATCATGTAAGCCGACTCTTGCAAGCAGCTCCTCTACTTTCTGCTTGCGCTCTGCTTCATTAATTCCTTTTAATGTTAGCGGCAGTTCTACATTTTCAAAGGTCGTTAAACTAGGTATGAGCTGGAAGCTTTGAAAGATAAATCCTAAATTATCCAAACGGAATTTCGCCCATTTCTTCTCATCAAAATGAGTAACATTCGTATCATTTATTATAATTTCACCGCCTGTCGGTGAAATATAGCCGGAAATCAAATTCAGTAAAGTTGATTTACCTGAACCGCTTCGGCCTACAACTGTAACAATTTCACTTCTGTTAACCGTTAATGAAATATTCTTTAAAACTTGTATCTCATTTTCTTTTCCTTTTTTCCCGACTTTAAAGGAATGTGTTAAATTCTTCAAACATATCATTATTTACCAGCTTCCTTTCCTTTTTTATAAATAAGAAGATAACCTAATAAAAGCCCTAATAACGCCCCGAAAAATCCGCCAATCATGTATCCGACTATCGGATCGGAATTTGTATAAGATCCGAAAGCACCAAAGCCTAATATTCCAACAAAAACAACAATAAGCTGTACCGGCAAGTTTAAGTATTTCCATATAAAAAAGTAGCCGTTTCGTTCAATCGGATGTTTTTCAAAAGAAAAATGACCAATAAAATAAGTTATTACTGTTATAATTAATGGAAAAACAAGTTTAAGAACAGGAAATTTATCTTCATTCTCTCCATAAACATTTGTAACAAAAAATTGAAATATATCTTCTATTATTTTTCCTGAAGGATCGTAGAAAACTTCTATATGGATAATAACTAAAATCATTAAAATATATGGAAGAATGAGAACTGTAAAGGTAACTAGTCCTTGGGCAAAAGGTGTGCCTGTTAATGCACCGGCTGCAAGTGCGATTGTATAAATCATAAGCAGCATACTAATTAAATAAAAATATTTATCAAAATAATGTTCGATCTCTAAATCAATCGCAAACATAATCAGCCTCGTTAATGCGATAGAAATGATATTTGCACTTAAAATAATGAATACACCGATAACCCATTTTGTAAAATAAATTTTTGTTCGTGAAAAAGGCAATGATAATGTAAATTCCATTGTACCTTTGCTTCTCTCTACACCTAACTGGTTAATCGCTAAACTAATGACGAAGAATGACATTAAAATAACAAAGGCAATACTTTCAAAAGTAATATAATCGGAAAGAGATAACTCATTTACGTATTTTTCCACATCTTTATAATTTATATAGCCAATTACAAAACGAATGGGTATCGCAAATGAAATAAAAAGAAATGTCAATAAAATTGGAATGACATTTTGCTTTGCTTCTTTCACAAATAACTCTCCAGCTACCATCTTCTTTTTCCTCCAAACTTAGCGATAAATATTTCCTCTAAGCTGACAGGTAATTCATGCCACACTTTGGGCTGCAAAGCTTTAAGCCAAGCAATTTTATCTACTTCACTCCGCGAAACAATGAATGTATAAAAAACTCCTGTTGCATCTAAAATTGCAATACCCTGTTTCCTAATTTCGAGATTAACATCTTCTTCAAAAGCAGCTTGTATTTTTACGTAATCTTCTTTTAACTCATCCTGCTCCATCATATTTGTTAATTGATTATCTTCTAAAAATCCGATCCTACTGCAAATCCTTTCAATGTCTTCCAATCGATGTGATGTAATAAAAATCGTTGTTTCACGCTCTGCAACTTCATCAATCATTAGCTGGAGCAGATCATGCCTTGTTACTGCATCAATTCCATCGGTTGGCTCATCCAGCAAAATAACAGCAGGCTTCGTTGCAAAAGCTAAAATAAGTGATAATTGCTTTTTCATTCCTGTGGATAATTCACGAAATTTCTTCGACTCTGGAAGCTCGTAGCGATTTATTAATTCGTTTGCGTATGTAACATCAAAATCAGGGTAAATCGGCTTTAATATACGAATAAGCTCCCGATATGAAAAGCGGTCATAAAATGAGTTATGTACAGGCATATAAAAGAGTTTTCTTTTCACAAGAGGATGATGAGCAATCGAGACATTTTCAAAAAGAATTTCTCCAGCATCAGGTAATGTTATTTGCTGGATGCATTTTAATAATGTCGTTTTACCTGAACCATTCCGGCCTAATAAACCGAAAATTTCTCCTTGCTGAAGCTCAAAAGAAATATGATCAAGCACTTTTACCCCATCAATTATCTTTGTCAGATTTTTTACTGCGAGCACCATCTTCTCCTCCTACTTCTTCCTCAATTTCATCTATCCAATGATGAACATCTTGAAAGTCAACTCCAGCATAAAATGCATCAATAATCAGGGACTTTAACTGTTCCTTAATCATTTCCATCTTCCCCTCATCTAATGTTTTTTTTGCTTTTTCAGAAACGAATGTTCCACGTCCCCTTAATGTCTCAATGATGCCTTGCCGTTCAAGCTCTTTATATGCTTTACTCACCGTATTCGGATTGGCAATCACCATCGTTGATAACTCACGTACAGATGGAAGTTTATCCCCTTCCTTTAACAATCCTTTAAAACAAAGCTCTTTAAACTGTTGAATGATTTGTTCATAAATGGGAGTCGGGCTGCGCGGATCAATTTGAATCAAACTATTCTCCCTCTTTCTATAAAATTGTATCGTACTATGTGTACTATATTAATTAGTACACATAGTACGATACATACATTAAATGAAAATGTCAATTGCTCTTTTAAAAATAAAGTGAAACTTTCATCAGTGGGGGTTACTCAT
>NZ_BCVG01000178.1 GCF_001591625.1 Metabacillus fastidiosus NBRC 101226 | reverse complement strand
CAAGGACCTCAGGGAGCAACCGGGCCTCAAGGACCTCAGGGAGCAACTGGACCCCAAGGACCTCAGGGAGCAACCGGGCCTCAAGGACCTCAGGGAGCAACTGGACCCCAAGGACCTCAGGGAATTCAAGGACCTCAAGGAGAAACTGGACCTCAAGGAGAAACTGGACCTCAAGGACCTCCTTCCACAACCTCAACAAAGTCTATTGTATTTGAAGGAACTAATGCAGGGTTTCAACTATTCGTTGGATCACCTGGTCCGGAATCTCAGACTTTACCTTATGTTGTAAATGGAAATGGCAGTATCGTAGGGTTTAGCGGCTCCATCGTTGTAAATAACTTACAGGCAGGTACCTATAATTTTCAGTTATGTTCTAATGTAAGGAATAATGTAATGGCACCAGCTCCCGGTAATATTTTAGCCACAATAACCTTAACGACTACTGCTTCAATTACAGGAACTCTTATCTTTACAAGCAGACCAACAGATGCAGGTGCTCACCCTGTATTTGTATCTAACGGGGCTCCATATGTACCTGCACCGGCTACAGTTACATGGACCAGCAATATACCTGGTTCTCCTGTAGTAAGAGATAATACATTGTCCTTATATTTAGACAGAAATATTTCCAATAATGCAGCATATGAAGTACTTTTATCTTCTAATATTTAAATGACAACAAAGGCGGTATACTGGATAATGTATGGCATTTTCACAAAAAGCAGAAAAAGAGAGAGGCTTTCCTAAAAGTGTTTTTCTGGGGAAAGCCTCTTTCTTTATATATTTTCAAATTAAATCTCTTATCTGAGATAATTATTGCAAGGAAGACTCTATCAAATAAAATAATAATAAAAGAAGATTTCAAAAATAAATAAGAAATTCTTTTTCATCATTGCCAGTTAGTTTAGTTACTTCCTCTTACTCTAGTAAGCAGGAATTTTTTGGGTTCTATCATCACTTTTTGAGAAAACCAAACGAAAAGCAGATATAATGAGAGAATAATTACTAAGTTTTGCTCATAATAAAGTAAGGGCAGCAGAGAAAAAGGAATAAGTTATGTCAAGAAAAAACAGAAGAATATAAGACGAAAAAAGAGCAATTAAAGGAAGAGATGAAGAAAGAGAAACCTCAATGGGTTATCACCTTTGCTTGGTCCGTTTTTATCTCAAAGTTTGGAATGGTTCCTCTTTCTCCCTTTTGGATTTTAATTTTGCCGAGTAATTGACTTGAAACTAATATTGGAGGGGTTTCTACCATTATTTTAACAATTGGATCAGCAGTTATTTTAGGCATTAACTCAGATAAATGGTACAAAAAGAGATATGCGAAATTGTAACGATAATGGTACACTGGAATGATCTTTTATCATAAATATCTATCTGTTTTTATAGACACTTAAATTTTATTCAGTTAATAATCAATTTTTAAGCACACACCTTCTACGAAAACATTGTTATAGATTATAATGTTTGCTGTTGCAAAAACTGTCAACTTTCCTGTGCAATATATAAATATACAAGGATGAAATGAACATATCAGTAAACAAAGAAAAAGGCTTAAATCCTTGATAATAAAGAATTTAAACCTTTTTTTGGGTGATGACCTGTGAGGGATTTGAACCCCCGACCCCTTCCCTGTCAAGGAAGTGCTCTCCCACTGAGCTAACAAGTCAAATTAATGTATATATTCCATTATATTTACATACTTTCTCTTAGTCAAGCAGTATTTCACCATTCGACTTATTTCCCAAGAAATATAGTTAAAACTTAGTCTCCTTCTCTCATTTAAATATAGTAGAAGGAGACTGAAATTTCAAATATTATACTTGGGCTGAAAGCTGCGGCTTATTATCATTATCACGTTTCCAAACGAATTGCAGTGTAAACAGTACTGCAAATATAATAAGTCCAGTCATATCTGAAATACCTTCTGGGTAGATAAGAAGCATTCCTGCTACAACAGCCATAATACGTTCCAGCCAGTGCATTTTTCTCATCCAGAATCCGATGATACCTGCACCAATTGCTACCATTCCTGTAACTGCTGTAATGACTACCCATAATAGCTCTGGCCATGTTGTATTTATCATTAATAGCTCTGGTGAAAGTACAAATATATATGGAATGATAAATGCTGCAATGGCAAGCTTTGCTGATTCTATACCGGTTCGAATTGGTTCCCCGCCTGCGACACCTGCTGCTGCGAATGCCGCTAGTGCAACTGGTGGTGTAATGTCGGCGATAATTCCGAAATAGAATACAAATAAATGGGCTGATAAGTCTGGTACACCTAATAGAATGATAGCTGGTGCAGCAATCGTTGATGTAATGACATAATTTGCTGTTGTCGGTGATCCCATTCCGAGAATGAGTGATGCGATCATTGTTAGTATTAAAGTCGGAATTAAAATACCGCCAGCGAGATCAATTAAACCATTTGCCATTTTTAAACCCAGACCTGTTTTTGTAACAATACCGACGATAATACCAGCACATGCTGTCGCTGCGGCAACACTTAAAGCAGATCTTGCTCCATCCACCAGTGCATAAACGAATTGTTTTGGGCCCATTCTCGTTACTTTATTAAATACACCTACAATAACAGCAATTAAAATAGAATATAATGCGGCATGTGTAACAATCATATTTGACATTAATAATAAGATAATCGCTACTATCGGTAGTAATAAATAAACATTTTTTAATACTTCTATAATGCTTGGCATTTCTTCCTTCGTCAAACCGCGTAACCCTATTTTTTTCGCTTCAAAATGAGTCATAATCCATATGCCGGTAAAATAGAGGATAGCCGGTATCGCAGCGGCTTTTGCAATATCCCAATAAGTGATTCCGCCACCGATAAATTCGACCATTAGAAAAGCTGCTGCTCCCATAACAGGAGGCATTAATTGTCCGCCTGTTGATGCAGATGCTTCTACTGCCCCAGCAAATTCTTTTTTATAGCCGAGTTTTTTCATCATCGGGATCGTAAATGCACCTGATGTAACTACGTTCGCAACAGAGCTCCCGCTAATTGTTCCTTGAAGAGCACTTGAGAAAATCGCAACTTTTGCAGGTCCTCCTATTCTCCTTCCAGCAACTGCAACTGCGAGATCATTAAAATACTGACCAACACCTGTCCTTACTAAAAAAGAAGCAAATAATAGGAATAGAAAAATATAAGTAGAAGAAACAGCAAGCGGTGTTCCTAAAATTCCTTCTGTCGTATAAAACATCGTTTGGACGAGTCTTTCCAGTGATAGACCACGATGTGCTAGAAAACCTGGCATATACTGTCCGAAAATACCGTAAATCAAGAAAAGAAATGCAATAATCGTAATCGGTAAACCGACAGCACGTCTCGTTGCCTCTAAAACTAGTAAAATAGCTAGAATTCCAACGATAAAGTCCATTGTTGTTAAACGTCCGACACTCATAACTAAATCATTAAAAAATAATGGCCAATAAGCTCCAACACCTATGCTTAAAACGGCTAGTACCCCATCGTACCAAGTAATTTGTAATTTTCCTTGTTTCCTTTTTTTGCGGTTTGCAGGAAAAAGTAAAAAAATTAAAGAGAGCGCAAATCCAAGGTGAACGGTTCGCTGAATTTGTGCGGTAAATACACCAAATATCGCTGTGTATAATTGAAATAATGAAAAAGCAAGCAATCCAAAGAAAGCAATATATCCTAAAACACCAGTTAATTTCCTCGTTCCCGCTTCCGGATCATACTTCTCTATAATCGCCTGCTGCTCCTCTTCAGATAAAATATTAATATCTTCTTTACGAGTCATTTATTTTCACTCCTTTCAATTGTTGCCATAGCGTTATTTTCTTCGGAGTTATTCTCACCCATGTTCCAGATTTTATATCGCTTGATAAAGTATATGTTTTTCCCTCATAAATAAGGCGGTGATTTGCCTTTACTTGCCCAATCCTCAAATCAATATAAGAGAAAGTTCTGTTCATATTTTTTATATAATAAATACCTCCTTTTCTAATAAATAATTCATCACCTTCTGCATTTGCTGGCATGCCAATTGCAAAATCTTTATAAGCAAGTTCTGTTTGGATTATTTGGTTGCTTGATATGCGATATGTTTCAGTTACATCTGAATTGTGGATAGAATGCGTGTATTGTATTTGAAAGGCTTCCTTTTCTTCCAATGATAAGTATGCTAGCAGCTTTTCTTCATCTTCAAATGTAAAAGCAACTACCTGTTTGTATGGAAAGAAAGGAAGTGAAATAAGAATGAGTGCAAATAGTAATATAAATAATTTTAATCTCATAAACTACCTCATTTAAAAAGGAAGTTAATAGTTAATGTTAGCAATTTATCTCAGCCTTAACGGGCAGTAAGACTTCCCCTTTAAAGTTCTAGTAATTAGAGGAAGTGAAGTGGGAGATCCAACTGTCCATAAAGGTCCGATCAATAGAACAA
>NZ_BCVG01000177.1 GCF_001591625.1 Metabacillus fastidiosus NBRC 101226 | reverse complement strand
CACGTAAGAATACGGAATGCGGTACATCCTTATAATCTATAACAAACTTGTCTATCGAAACCTGTGTTTCCATCGCCTGTTCTTCCCCTATTTATGCTCGTACTTGTATAAAATTTAACACTTAGTACACTAATTAAATAATCATAATCTTCTCAATCTATGTATGTGAAAATGCAAAAAAAAGCACTTGTCGCCTATATATAGACAATCAAGTGCTTTAAGTTCATATCTTTTCTAAATTTATTAATATCTTTAAGTTTTCATAAGTTTGTAAGTTTCATATTTTTATATTGACAGTATGACATCTTTTTCATTTCTTGACAAGTGTCATGTTTAAACCCGTGAGTCTATTCAATCTCGTGAGT
Organism: Metabacillus fastidiosus NBRC 101226; assembly: GCF_001591625.1. Taxonomy (GTDB): domain Bacteria; phylum Bacillota; class Bacilli; order Bacillales; family Bacillaceae; genus Metabacillus; species Metabacillus fastidiosus. The sequence continues at coordinate 4,235 of NZ_BCVG01000177.1, read as the reverse complement.
TTTTTACTTACGATACTTATGAATGGTCCTATATAGTAAAATGGCATCTCGCCCTATTCTCGTTCCTATTGCCTTAGTATTAAAATAATGCTAATACTCCTTGATGGTATAACCTTCATGAGTTATTAATGTGAATTCGAGAATATTTTTAACTGTAAACAAGTTAAAAAGAGCGTCTTTCATTGTACTCTTGTCTATCGCCACGAGCTTCGTCGTTCTCGTATGTAAATATAAATCGAGTAATAAGTGTGATAGTTTTACCTTTTAGTCACTGCAATCAATTTCGTACGTCTGCTAACTATCATGAGCTTCAAAAGCAAATAGAAAAAGAAAAACCTTGACTGAGTGATAAGCACTCAATCAAGATTTTTTGAGTATTAATCTTTAGGTAAAAATAAGTTGCCCATAAATTCTGTAAAACTTTTCGCAATCAAACTCATATATTTATAAGAGGGTTGAAAATCTTCTTCATCAAACTCCTCCATATCCAAACTCCAATAATAAACGCACCCAACGTCATTACCCGAAGTGGAAATGCAAATTATATTATCTATAGGATCATTTCCAATAGCAAGTAAATTTGAAGGTATAATTTGTTCTCGATTAAATTCATCGTACATTGAAATTAGATTTGGTTCAGAATTTTTAGTAATTGGAAACAAGAGCATGAGTGATGAAGTATGCTTCCCGTCTATAGTTTCAAATCTCCTAACAACCGGTTTTCCTCCATTAAATTCTATCAAGAAATTCTTATAATCTTCTGGTAATATGATATTTTGGGTATATTCGAACGTATTAATTTCTGTTATATTAGTACGCTCAAAACTTACTTCTAATTTTATATTCATAATACCCTCCCAAAAAATAAATTATTCATCATCTTCATGAAGTCGCTCAATTAATTCTGTAAATGTATCACATATCCTTAAAAACTTATTCTCTTCATCCTCTGTTTCGTGATCGTAGAAAATAATAATCGGCGATTCTTTATCTTGTCTATAATCAAAACAAATAAGGTTCCCAAATGGGTCCTTTGCAAACGGAAAAATCCCTTCCGGTAAATATTCAGAGACTATATCGTAAACTTCTAAAATATTTGCTTCTTCATTTGTAAAACTTAATAAACATGAAAATACTACATCATTGTCTTCATCGATATTAAATACGTCTGGTTCTGGGTATCCGCCGTTAAAAAGCTTGACACATTCTTTATAGTCTTGTGGGAAATTTATTTCAAAATATCGTTCAACATTTTGAATAACTTCATCACTTATTGGTTCATCTGGTTCGATCCATTCTACGTTATTCATGTTCTCAACTCCCAAAATAGCAGTAAATCTTCGTTAAAGTTTACCTTCTCTCCCTTTCCTTCCTCCACCCCACAATGATCTCCCACCTGTATGCTTGGCAACTTCATGCTCATAATAGTCAACTAACTGCATTTTACCAGCATCTTGATGATGGTGCCATGTTAAAGATTTCGGAACTTTTCCTTTCTTTATTAGCTTTAGTTCTTTTTCTGTGAACTTCTTTCCTAATTCAGGTTTCTCTTCAATTTTTTGTGCCAGTTCCTTAGTCAGGTGCCTAAATTGTCTAGAATCAGATTTTAAGTATAAAAATTTTGGAAGTTCAGATTGATGTTTGCTTGAAAATACAGGATAACCATCTCTATCATAAGTAACCTTATATTCTTTTCCATTCTTTTTAGATACTAAGTTATAAGTTATTGTTCCATCTTCATTAACCGCACGCTTTTTGAATTCTCTAGGTTGAATCGGCTTTCTCTTTGTATTGGGTTTATCTTTAACCGTACCCTATGTTGTAATCTTAAAATCTAAAAGTAAAAAATAACCCATCTAAAACCTTATTAAACTACTTCTCTCTCTTTTATTATCGGTAATTTATAAGCAGTTTTATTTTTCATCATCCCATAAATAATGTTCACAAGCCTTCTCATGATACAAACCAATGCTTGTCCCTTTGTTTTTCCTTCTTTCAGTTTTCGTTGGTAATATTCATAAAACACTGGATTCCGTGGTAGTTTACTTCCTTTCGCTACTTGCACCTGTTGAACTGCTAAGTTATAAAATAAAGCGTGTAACGCCCGATTTCCCTGTTTGCTTTTTTGTTCCTTACCTTTCCCACCAGACCCAAAGTAAACAGGTGCAATACCCGCGAATCGTGCTAATTTATTGGCATTTGGAAATCTTCTCACATCACCAATTTCTGCAATTAATGCCGATGCAGTCACAAGTTCAATACCAGGCATCGTATCTAACTGGAAATCTAATAAACTCATTAATTCTTTTAATTCTCTTTCCACATGACTTATTTCTTGTTTTTTAAATAAAATGTCTCGCACAATGCTTCTCACTAAAAAGTCTCTTGTTTCTTGATACTCTTTTACTGTGTGTCCATCTTCTTTTACAAGCTTCAATATGTCATTGGCTTTTTTTACCGAACAAGCATTGTTACTTACATCTAGTAAAAAAACAGTTAATTGTTTCACACTAACATCCTCTAAACAAAACGGTGACGGATATTTATTCCAAAATGCTAATGCTGTTTTCCCGTCTACTTCCGAGAAAAACTTTTTATAGCTCGGATAATGATGACTCAATTGAATATGTAATTGGTTCTTTAATGCACTTTGCGCCTTTACTAACGCATTTCTTCTAGTGACCAGTTGTTGTATCGACCAAAATAAATCATGCGGCTTTACATCTGGTAATTGGTCAAGTTTGTTTACAAGTATGCGTGCTACACACTCCGCATCCCAACTATCATTTTTTTGTGTCGTCATATGGCTCTTTCGTTCCGCGAATGACAAAGCTGGATTCACTTCTTTTACAATCTGTTCGTGGTCCACTAAATACTTCGCTAATGCACGACCATACCCTCCAACATCTTCTAAACCAAATATAGGTGTTAGCCCTTCATCAATATAATTACCCACTTCTAGTAAAAACTTTGAAAATGCAGATGGTTTATTTTCAAACTGTATTTCTCCTAGCTTCTCCTGCCAACAATTAATGATGACAGCCGTATGATGGTGTTTATGTAAATCTACTCCCACATACAAGTGTTTTTGTCTTACATGCATATGCCCATCCTCCTATTTAATTGAATAAAAATGCCGGCAACCTTAGTTCGAGCGTTCACCTTTTGGTTCGCATTGGTACGAAAGCCTATCCATTTTCATCGCTATATAGTAACTTATAAGAAAATGAGTCCCTTTTTTAAGTAATCTTTTAAATTATTGCTTCATGTTTGCCATTTGCTTGTATTTGTCCATATGTATATATCCCTTGATAAAAGCTTTCTCTATCTAACATGCGCTTCACTTGTACTTTGGTAAATCTTTTCCCTTTCTCCGTTCGATGTCCTTCTATATTGAGTCGTTCTGCCAATTGAGTCAGTGACCAATGCTTAAAAAAGTGTCGTAACTCAAATAGCCTACGTACAACTATCGCTTTCTCTGTATCGACCTCTAATACTTTTTGTCCTTTCTTTACTGTGTAACCAAACATGACACCGCCACCTGCATAGCCACCTTGTTCAGCTTTTTTCTTCCTGCCCCTACTTAGCTTTAATGCAATCTCTAATCGTTGATATTGGTCTAACAGCTCCAACATGCCGTTCACTAAAAAATCATTTGGTTCATGCGTGTATATACTGTAATTTGGTTGTTCAATCGCTTTTACATCTACTTGATACTTCTTTAGCTCTCGTTGGATTAACACTTTCGCCATATCCGAGCGCCACAATCGAGATGTATTCAGTACAATCACTTGGCTTACTTGGTGATAGGCTATATCTGACAATAGCTCTTGCAAACCTTCTCGTTCAATGGTTAATCCATCTTCATCCACTGTCGCTCCACTGAGTCCTCTATCTTCGTATATGTGAAGCAGTTGTAGTTTATTTTCTTCACAGTACCGTTCAATTTCTTCTACTTGATATGCTAAACTATATCCTTCACGTACTTGCCCTTCTGTTGAAACTCGTACATAACCAACTACTTTTTCTGCCATATCAAACTCCCTCCCGTTACAGCAATTAAAGTCCCTGTAACGCTTACCCTTTTTTTGCGGATAACTTGTGTGTAACGTATATCCGTTACAACATACTGTACGACCTTACCCAAAATCTGCACAACCCTTTATTTTATAGTCGTTTTTTCTCTATCATGGTCGTACACTATACATAACCGTTACAATCTAGAAAAAGAGGTG
>NZ_BCVG01000176.1 GCF_001591625.1 Metabacillus fastidiosus NBRC 101226 | reverse complement strand
GAAAAACCCCCACTGAAGGAAGTTTCACTTTAGCTACTCATTATGTCCAGGTCCATTTTTACGTTTGGATGATGTGAATTCTTTTCCGTGTGCAATTTGCTCTGCCTCAATTGCTTCTGGTGGAATATGATTGTTTTTCTTCGGTGAGTTTATTCGGTTTCGATGTTTTTTACCCAATTAAATTCCCTCCACATTAAAAATGTTTCGTTGATTTTTTTTCTTTCTTCTTCTTCGATGCGTTCGGTACACCGCCTCTTGAATTTGTAGACGGATTTGTATTGTTTGCGTATTCCACAACTTGTTCAAGTTCTTTTCTCATGTGTACGCCTCCTTATAAAGATGGATACACTTATAGACTTTCCGATTAAATGATGAATTACAATTGTTAATAATTGTTTGAAACGATTGGAAAAGTGTATACTTTTAAACAGGATAAGTAAAAATACATTTTCAGGAGGAAACAGATGAGTGTACATATCGGTGCAAAAGAAAATGAAATTGCAGAAACAATTCTTTTACCAGGAGATCCTCTGCGTGCAAAATATATAGCGGAAACATTTTTGGAAGATGTCATTTGCTATAATGAAGTGAGAGGCATGCTCGGATTTACCGGAACGTATAAGGGAGAGCGTATCTCTGTACAAGGAACAGGAATGGGTGTACCATCTATTTCGATTTACATAAATGAGCTTATGCAAAGCTATGGCGTACAGCAATTAATCCGTGTCGGTACTTGTGGTGCAATTCAAAAAGATGTAAAAGTGCGTGATGTTATTTTAGCGATGAGTGCTTCCACAGATTCACAGATGAACCGTGTTATATTCGGACCTGTGGATTATGCGCCGACAGCTGATTTTGAGTTATTAAAAAAGGCGTATGATGCCGGAATAGAAAAAGGATTGCATTTAAAAGCGGGAAATGTGTTTACAGCTGATATGTTTTATAATGACCATGCTGAGCTTGAGAAATGGGCGAAGTACGGAATATTGGCAATTGAAATGGAGACAGCGGCACTTTACACATTAGCAGCTAAATTCAACCGTAAGGCATTATCTGTTCTAACTGTGAGCGATCATATTTTAACAGGAGAAGAAACGTCAGCAGAAGAAAGACAAACGACATTTAACGAGATGATTACTGTGGCACTGGAAGCGGCTATAAAATAAATGTTGATATATCAAGGTTTCTAGCGTCTTGAAGCAGCCGTAAAAGTTAAGCAAGTGACTAAAAGGTGACCAACTTATAAGATTTCATCGAATAAGTCACTTGCTTTTGTTCTATCTTCGTCACTCAGATGGCTATATGTGTTTAAAGTTTGTTTAATATCAGTATGGCCGAGTTGCTCTTGGATAATCTTAAAGTTAACGCCTTTACTAATCATAAAGGATGCATACGTATGGCGTAATCTATGCAAATTCAATTTCGGCAGATTGTGCCTTTCGACAATTTCGCGCCATCTGGATGGGTAGGGAAGCCGTTTGTTTTAGTGAATAATAAATTAACAAGGTTTCCTTCTTCGTCTAACATTGGCTCCCACGCTGATCCTGAGGATATTTTTAATTTCTTTTGTTGTACAGCATATGCTTTTATTTCTCTCATGAACGTTTGCGAGATATCCACTATTCTTGGTCGTTTTGTTTTTGTGGGTCCAAGAAAGAATTTTTTTGTTTCTTTGTCATATTGTAAGGTCTTATCGATCAAAATAGTATTGTCTTTGTAATTGATATTTTCCAGCCGTATGCCTGCTATTTCAGTCATACTTAGGCCGACAAGTACGGCGAGTTTTATTTGTATACGATGTTTCGGATAAATATTTTCTAGTACTGATAATAAAAGTTTTAGCTGATCTTCTTTATAAAACAGCAGCTCTCTGTTTCTTTTAGCAACCTCTGAACGGTCTACATTTTTTATGGGACTTTCCTTGATGATTCCCCATTTCACAGCCCTAGAAAAGATACTTTTAAGCATCATATATTTCCCAGATAAACTTTTCTTATTCTTTTCACCTTGTTCTTTAAAAAATACATCAATATCATATGTTTTAATCTTCGTTATCTTAAATTTCCCTAATGATTCAAGGACTCCATTATTCAAATAGCTTTCGTAAGCGTTTCTTGTTTTGACAGCTAATTTGACACGCATATATACATCCATCCAGCGCTGTACAAATTCTTCAAACGTTATGTTTTCTTCTTTTCGTTTACTTCCCGTTTTCGATACTTCAATTTCAAACTTGGTGATTGCTTTCTTAAGTGCCCGATCACTTTTAGCTGTTCCCGTTTTTGTCCTTTTTAATCTTTTCTCTTTATCGTCCTATCCCAATTCAACAAATATTTTATATTTGTCATTGCCCAAAGGGGGTTGCTGATGCCATGTCTGTTCACCTCTGATTTTAAAAAGAAGGAGAGCAGCCGCCCTCCTCTGATGTTTAAATTACTAGCGCTAATAATCTAAAAGTCTTTTGTATAATGTATGGCTTTACCAATTATTCTTGCTGGATTATTCTCTGTAACTATGTATGGCTCATAGCTTGGATTATCTGGCATGAGCATAATCATATTACCTTGTTTTTTAACACGTTTCAAAGTAACTTCAGTATTCCCGTTTACAAGGACAGCTGCTATTTCCCCGTTTTCCACGTTACTTTGTTCTCTAATCAATATACAAGACCCATCTGGAATAGTTGGCTCCATTGATTGTCCTTTTGTCTCCAAATAAAATAGATTGCCACTCGGTAGTGTAGCGGGAGATTCATTTCGATATCCAGAGAAGTTTTCTGATGCATAAATCGGATCTTCACATGCTATTTCCCCAAGAATTGGTACTTTAACTGTCATTGGAGAAATAGGAGTCAAATTACTTGGCTTGTCTTCTATAATATCTGATCGGGATACATTAAAATAGTCGGCCATCATCGTTGTTTGCCCTTGTGTTAAAAAGCAGATAGAAGAACAGAAACGGTTGCAAGAGTTTTACGAAAAAAGAGCCAAAATTAATCGTGCATTAAAACTTAGTTCATCAGTGGTTGACATTAAATCTATGACTTTTGAAAACTTTAAAATGCGTAAAGGTTGCGAAACTACTTTTGAAGAGATAAAGGATGCTATTGAGAATTTTGAAAAACGGGAGAAGTTGGGCGCTTTTATCTTTGGAGAAACTGGTAACGGTAAAACCCATGGAACAGCAGCTGGCGGTAACAAGTTAATTGAAAAGGGATATGCAGTCATCTTTATAACAGAAAAAGATTTATTAAGCAGACTGGCGGCAACAAAAAATTATAACAATATGGAATCATTTAATGAGATCATGAGTGCTTGCTTAGAAGCGGATCTATTAATTTGGGATGATTTCATGAGTAGTCAGAGATTAGCGAACGAGGAAAAAGACTGGATATTTCAAATTATAAATGGTCGTGAAAGAGCAAATAAGCCGATATGGGCTACACCAGCTGAATTTGAGGATGATGCAACAGCATACAAGCTTGATGATAAGGGACGCACATGGTGGCGGCTGATGGTTAATATGAATTGTATTTATAACAGGCAGGCAACTAATTATAGAAAATCTAAAGCAATGGCTAGGGCGTTAGGAGTGAGTATGGATGAATATGATAGCTGAAATCAGTAATCAGCAGCTTAAAACAGAAAATGAGGTTATAACAAAATTAGAAAAAGCACATTCATTAAAAGATTACTATATAACTTTGGATCATGCTAATCTTGATTGGTTGCCAGAGCACGTAACAAAAGTAGAGGAAATGTGGAGAAACGGATTTCCTGTAAGCGAGATTGCTCAAAATGTTAAACGATCAGACAAAGATACTTTTCTTTTAATTTATGACCGTTTGGAGTTAGGAGAAATCGAAGCAAGGAAGGGTGGAATCTTTGGAAATGAGTACACAAGCTAACCAGTTAAGACAAGCTGTTGAACAGCGTAAAGATTATTTAATTAACGAGTTACTTAGATACGGTTATTACGATACAGCAGACGGGCGATAATTGTATGAGCACACACTGACAAAATTAGAGTTAATACACATCAATGTTAAATGTCAGCATGGAAATCGTTATTAAGGAGCTGAAATAAATGGATAGGAGCTATATAATGCCGAAGCTCAATCGAAATAAATTGTATATTGCTCACCTGTTTAAATCGGTAGATGAGGGCTATCCGGATATTGAACGTATTGAATATTTCGTGAAGCTTGGCAAAACTTATTGTGAATTTTATACAGATCCTGATTTACAGGAATAGAAGGGTTGCCTTCTAATCTCATGGTTTACGGATTTTGAAGGGGCTGGGAGATTGCCAGTTCAGTATAAAGTTGTAAAACAATTAACTCTATTTGAGGAGGCGCTGGGATGAATGATTTCGCAAAGTTCATTTTAGAGCAGATTATATCAGGAGAGAAAAAGGCTGAAAGTGGAATCTTAAAGGCGGCAATTGCTGAGATTTTAAAGCTCAGAAAGGAAAATGAAAACCTAAGGAATCCGCAGATTTGGTGAACTTAATTTGTATTATGTTTCCTTAATCGATTTAGACCAAAAATGTACAGTAATTAGGAACTTTAAATGGTGAGCATATGCCCATTAAAAGTTTGTAACTAATAATGGGTCC
>NZ_BCVG01000175.1 GCF_001591625.1 Metabacillus fastidiosus NBRC 101226 | reverse complement strand
TAAACTAACCATCAGTGGGGGGAGAAAAATCTCCACTGATGGAAGTTTCACTTTATAGAATTTATATTATATTTCGTTATAGACATAAACTTTGAAATAAAAAAGCGTCCCAAAAATTGAGGACGCAAGTTGAAGTGGTTGAGCTAAAAAAAAATTTAATTATTCAAGTCATAAAGACCTGGAGCATGCTCGTTAGGCATATCAGGCATTTCAGGTACTGGATATCCTTTTGGAGGTTCCGTAACTGATAAGTCTCCACCATTTCTGCTCGGAGTTGGACCTTGGAAGATTTCACCCATACGGGTATCATCGAGCCTGAAGTTGAATTGAGCATTATGGAAGCCCATTTCTACATATTTGCGGCATTCAGGGTATTTATTTAAATCATAATTTGGAATCGGGAATAATTTTCCCCAATCGACACCTAATGTTTCCAATGCTTTAGCGAATGCATTCTGATGGGCATTATCCCGAACCATTAAGAAAGCAATCGTTTCTCGTAATGTCTTATTACTGCTCATTTCGTAAATTCTTGATTTTTGAAGAACTCCTGTGGATTCAAGAACGACGTTATTTAACAGGTTAGCTGACAGATTACCATGATCATATACCCAAGATCCATTCCATGGATTGCCACCTGCATCTACAGGAAGAGATGCTTTAGCCCCGATAATAAAATGATGAGGATTAGCACCTTCTTGTATGACATCGTCTAAAGGAGCGCTATCATCTGCCTGATTACCTGGCATACTTCCTCCAGCTTCATTTAAAAGCTGATTGATTGTTGATTGAACGAGTTCCACATGACTTAGTTCTTCTAGAAACACGCCTCTAAGCAAGTCACGATATTGTTTCGCTTTCCCCCTGAAATTAGCACTCTGGAAGGAATATTGCATCATCGTTCTCATTTCACCGAATTGCCCACCTAGTGTTTCTTGAAGCACTTTTGCGGCATGCGGATCTGGTTTATCAGGGACAATCATGTTAATTAAATCTTCTTTATAAAAATACATACAGCATCAATCTCCTCTTTATTTAAGTGATTCCTACTTATGATGCTGAATAACAGGTTAATTATTCCTAAAAAACAGGAATTGATACCCTTTTTATAAAAGAAGATAGAATGGGTTTATATTCAATTTTTAATAAAGGTTTTAAAAAATTTGATCATATTGATGGAAAGAGCAATGAACGTAATGTGGCAGTAGGAGTATTAGGTGAATAAAAGAATTATTAAGTTTCCATAAGAAAAAGGGGATCAATATTTTGATAGTTTATAGAACTTTTTGGGAGTGATAAAGTGAAAATTTATATTAGAGAGCAAATGTATGATTTTAAACAATACCATGACTTTTTAGTAAAACCTTTACCTGAAACAGTTTATGATATATATGCAGAAGATGAAGATATTGAAGAATTCTTTATCTCATTTTTCTCCGAACTAAATCAGTTCCCATTGTATGTTACCTATGAATGGTATGATTTTGATTTTGATGGTATGAAGGAGAGATTAGATAAACTTCATTTAATTTATAGTCACAAGTTTATACCTCAAAATTCAGTATGTACAATAACAGAAGAACAAGGGGATACATACTTAGATGTATTGATTTTTACGGTCAAAGTAACGGATGAAAATCAGCTTGCTGAAGTTGTTAAAAAATCACTTGTACCTTATCATCTTTTTATTATTTCAAATCAGGATAATGTGACCTTTGGTGAAATGTATGACCAAGAAGATAGTATTCAGTTTAAAATGAATGAATCAACGACTTTTTGTAAAATGCAATTCGATGTTCCAGCAACTTATTTAGTAACAAATCAATTAAAAAATATGAATCATCTATTAGCAAATCTTTCTGAAAAAATAAAAATTGTAAAAGAAAAATGAATAAATTAATAAGTATTTCTGTTATAAAAACAGGGAAGAAGACCTTTTAATTAAAGACCTTTTTTATATACTTCAAATTCCACATAATTTTTATGTGCCTGAGCAACATAGCGATAAGGGAGGTGTTAGAATGACAGAACCGCAACAGCCGGGAAATAAAAATTTGCCGGACTTTAAAGAATTAGATGACCGAGTTATTGCTGAAAGGAATACATCGGAACCAATTTTAGTAATAAAAACTAATCTGGATCCAAAAGACCCAAGTGAAGAAAACCCTTACTTCAAGAATGCGAATGATACAAATTCAGAGTCATTAAAGGATTTTTTTGATGATGAGAATGGACTGGATAAGAGCTGATAGGCTTATTTTATTAATACTTAATTTGAAAAATATTGAAAAAAGTAAAGAGAGATATTATACATTTATAATATGTCCCTTATTGTATTAGCAACATATGGACATAACGATAACCAATTTGCAGAGTAGAAAGGTAACTGATTAAAATATACGATGTGTTTAATAGGACTTTTTAAAAGTCCTTTTTGTTTTCCCCAGAATTTTAGCAATGTTCCGAACGGATCGGTGCTGTTTTAATTGGAAGAGATGTCATTGAAACCGAAAGTAAATACCTCTGGGGATTTTGGGATATTTATACACTATCTTTTTCGTTTCCTTCTTATTAATATATTGGAGTACAAGAAAATTAGGGGGAATTTTGATTGAGAAAGCTATTTATTACTACTCTTTTATTAGGATTGGCACTGTTGTTAATGCCTTCTTTTGCAAGTGCCCATCCAGGTAATACAGATGCCAATGGGGGACATCATTGCTGGACAAACTGCGGATACTGGGGATACGATTATGGTGAATATCATTACCATTATGATGAATCAGTATATGTTGATAATGAAAAAGAAGTTAGAAAACAGGATTATAATGCTGCAGTTTCTGAAGGTGAATATTTATTAAAATTATTGAATGATTTTAATATGGCAATTAACTCAGGAGATATAAAGAAAATAGATGGACTGTATGATCAGTTTACTGACCAGCTTAGCTATGTTGAACATTTGATCGGTTACGTCTACGGTTCGGATAATAGAAGTAAACTTTCACAGAAGTATGTTAAGCCATCAAAAATAGCAAAAGAAAGAACGATTTATGAAGTATCACAATTACGATTACTTTCACAAATTAATTCTTACATAAATGAGGATTATGATGTTTCTGAAGAATTTAGCAAGTTAGACCGCCTCGTAAAAAAAGCAGCACAGATAAAAAAATCCGGCGGATATAATGCTCTGCCTAATTCAGTAAATAATGATCTTCGTTATCAAGAGGCTCTTACTTATGGGAATTACTTAAATAAGAAGGCCTATTATTTTAGCCAGCTGATAGGACAAGGTGACATATACCAGATTAATGAGGAATACGATTATTTTGTAAAACAAATTCAAATTACAGAAGCTAAAATTGGAAAAGTATCCGGTAAGGAAAATCGGGATAAGTTAGGGAACAGATTTATAAAGTCTGCTAAAATTTTAAAAGAGAGAACGATTTATGAAGTATCACAATTTCGTTTATTGCAAAATATCGAAAACTTATATTATTCCGGTGAAGAAACGGAAGCTAGAAATAATTTAAGTAAGTTAGACAGATTAAAAGAAAGAGCCGTTGCAATCAAAGCAGCTGGTGGTTATAAAAATCTTCCGGCAACTGTGACAAGTGATCTAAAAGATAAGGAAGACTTAGTTAGATATTTATTAGGTTAAACTTATAATATTAATGAAGAAATAAAAGCCCTTCTCTGAATAGAGAAGGCTTTTTTAATAGATAAATTTTGTAATAACTTTGCTGTTTCTCATATTTTTCAATTCTCCTATAAATATGTTATCAATACTTGAACACAAAGAGTAAGACAAGAAATGGAGGAAAAGACCTGTTAAAAAACATACTGTCAAAAGGAATTGATTTTGCATTTAATATTGTAAGGAGTGGATAAATAATGAAAAAAATCATAATTGATGCAGGGCATGGAGGAAAAGACTCTGGAGCAACAGGAAATGGCTTACTTGAAAAAGATATTACCCTTACTATTTCGAAGTATCTTAAAGAATATTTGGATAGCCATTACACAGGGTTTGAGGCTAAACTGACAAGAAACAGCGATGTGTTTATCGAGTTATCGGAGCGTGCAAATATAAGCAATCGGTATGATGCGGATGTGTTTATCTCCAATCATGTGAATGCAGGAGGCGGTACAGGGTATGAATCTTATATTTACAGTAAACCAAGTGCCGGTTCTATCCAGCTGCAAAAATTAGTGAATACGGAAGCATTAGAAACAGCTAAGAAATATGGATTAGGTTCTCATGGAGATGATACGAAGCGAGGGAATTTGGCAGTAGTGCGCAGAACTCATATGCCGGCGATATTAACAGAGATTTCCTATATTGATTCAAGTGATTCTGAATTATTGAAGAATGACGAATTTTTAAGGGATATGGCTGGAGCATACGCAAGAGGAATTGCCAAGTTTTTAGCTCTGCCCAGTAAATCTATACCAAAAGGAGCTGTTCAAGAAATGAAGATTTCAGAAGCTGCTCAAAACGCAATTGAAAAACTAGAGAGTTACGGAATTATTCAAAAAGACTATAAAGTAACAAAAGAATATGAAATTACTCTTATTTCTATGTTAAATGGATTAGTTAAAGCAATTGAATCTGGTAAATTAAAGGCTAAAGAATAGGTGATTGGTTAAGAAACGGGAAGCGGATATATAAAGTGAAACTTCCATC
>NZ_BCVG01000174.1 GCF_001591625.1 Metabacillus fastidiosus NBRC 101226 | reverse complement strand
TCAGCTCGCTTTATAAGCAACTTTCTTAATTTAACACATTTAAGATTTGAAGTCAACATTTTTTATTTCTTTTTTGAAATTTCTTTTTGCTGACATGTTGATCTTAGCAGTGACAAGAAATAATATAACATGCTTTAAAAACAGAGTCAACGCTTTATTTTAAATTTTTTCTCACTTTTATATTATTATGTATCCCCGCCTCCAAAGGGAGTGAATATCCCTCATAAATTTAGAGATCTATAGGCCTTTACTTATTTCAAAATACTAGAGAATAAGAACTGCTTTAGTTCAAACAAAAGCTATAATTTTTTATACCCGATAAATCACTTTAAATATTTTCGTCTCCTTACTCCTGCTAATCATTTTCTCATAAGGTCAAGCATACATATGGGATTGAGGAAAAGTGGACGAGGAGGATTATAATATGAATCAATTCTACGTATTTCATATAAAAAGAGTAAAGCAGTTAATTATTATATTAATAATTGCATTTTTCACTGCAGGGATTTTATACGTTCAAAATTTCATGCAGTTTCCTGTCTTTTCAACATCTGATGGACCTAAGGCTGTTTATCGAGGAGAGACAAAAAACAATGAAGTTTCTTTAACATTTAACATTACATGGGGAGATGTCAAAGCTGAACCAATATTGAATATGTTGAAAAAGGAGGGAATATCCAATGCCACTTTCTTTCTATCAGCATCCTGGGCTGAAAGGCATCCCGATCTCGTGAGCAGAATTATAAAAGACGGCCACCAAATTGGAAGTATGGGATATGCGTATAAAAATTACACTGATTTAGAAAAAGAGGAAATAAGAAGAGATATAACAAAAGCACAGGAAGTATTTTTAGAATTAGGAGTGAAAGACGTAGACCTTTTAAGACCACCAACTGGCAATTTCAATAAAGAAGTATTGAATATCGCTCAAAAATCAGGCTATACAGTTGTTCACTATAGCATCGATTCGGAAGACTGGACTAATCCAGGAGTTGATAAAATTATTGAAAATACAGTATCAGACTTAAAAGGCGGCGATATTATCCTTCTCCATGCTTCAGATTCCGCTAAGCAAACAGAAGAAGCTTTGCCGGCTATTATAAAAAATATAAAAGAGAAGGGTCTGAAAAACGTAACGATAGAAAAACTTGTCGCAAATACAGAAGTTAAATCTTCTGAGGTAAAGTAAAAGAGCTAGCCCACTAGCTCTTTTCTAATAAAAAATAAAAATGCTTCAGCTATAAAGCTAAGCATTTTTATTTTTTTCTCCTGTTAATTTTGGAAGGATAAGGAGTTGATATGCATTACATATTAATAATGGAATTAACATAAGATAGAGCCAATCTGCCTCATTTACACGTAAAGCAGGGAACCATTCAATTGTTGTAATAACAAACATAAAAAATAATGCTGGAACAAAAGCAGCCTTATTAGTCTGCCTCTTTTTCATATAAGCGACAACACAACTGAAAAGGAAAGTAAAAACAGTTAATAAAATATAAGGAAAAATGCTATCTCCGCTCTCAGCAAAGAATTTATATCTTAAATAAATAAGATCAAAGAAGACAAATATAATTAATATAATCTGTGCACCATTCCATAAAGTTACTGTCCTAAAAATACCTAAACCAAATCGATGTACCGTTAAATAAGCAAAGAAACCCATTTGACTAATAATACTGAAAATACAGCCTAATCCTAAAAGCCAAAAAGCAATTGATAAAATTTCCGTAACATTCATTGTTATAAACAATTCTTTATACTCACTCCATTTTAGGATGAAGCCTAAGAGAATCGTTATAATCCCGCCAATGAACAGTGTACTTAAAAATAAACGAACCCAATTTCGACTTTTCACTTAAAATATCCCCCAATTACTCATCTGTAATTGATTTTACCAATCCTCTGTTAAAAATGCTACATATGAGATATTTTTTCACGTATTAAAATAGGAGGACAAATTCATATTAAAAGTAGGTAGCTAAAAGAAAGGAGCCTGACTAAACATGAAGAGAAAAATGCTCCTCATGATTTCTTCAATCTATTTACTTTCAATAATTCTTTATGGTTGTGCTCCACAAGAGAGCAGCGGTGGTCAAACTGACTATGACCAAACGAAGAAAATGGTTGTTGACATACTTAAAACAGATGATGGTAAAAAGGCACTGCAGGAGATAATGAAGGATGAAAAGTTAAAGCATGAGCTGGTGATGGATCAAAAAGTAGTAACGGAAACTATTCAAGCAACTTTAACATCTGAAAAAGGAAAAGAATTTTGGAAAACGCTATTTGAAGATCCTAAATTTGTAGAAAGCTACGCAAAGAGCATGAAAGAGGAACATGAAAAAGTAATTAAAGATTTAATGAAGGATCCTGAATACCAAGCTATGCTGATTGAGTTATTTCAAAATCCAGAAATGGAGAAAGCAACTTTAACTGTTTTAAAAAGTAAAGATTTTCGTAAGCATCTTCAGGAAGTAATAACTGAAACATTGACGAGCCCGTTATTTAAAGCCAAAATACAGGAAACACTATTAAAAGCTGCTGAAGAAACTGGGCAGCAAAGCGGTGGCGGAAGTCAAGGTGGCAGTGAACAAAGCGGCGGACAGGATAAGAGCAGCTGAGGAAACGGCTAAATAAACTAAAAACAGCCATTAGGGGACTTTTGTATGTCCCCCTAACGGCTATAAATTACTCAGACTTTTTTTATAGCCTTTAAAACATTTAAATCAGATCGGCTACTTTCATTGCTATCTCACTATAAATCTGACCTATGGGGTGATCTGCATTATATACAGAAGGAGCAAAATCATTTTCATTCCAATCAGGCTGCTGTAAAGGAATTTTCCCTAAAATCGGAACTTTCAACTCCTCAGCAAGCTTCTCTCCCCCACCTTTACCGAATACATATTCTTTCTCACCTGTTATCTTACTTTCAAAATAAGCCATATTCTCAATGACACCGATGATTTCATGATCTGTTTTTAAAGCCATTGCCCCTGCTCTGGCTGCAACAAATGCTGCAGTAGGATGAGGAGTTGAAACAATAATTTCCTTACAAGCCGGCAAAGCGGAATGAACATCCAGGGCAATATCACCTGTACCAGGTGGTAAATCTAATAATAAATAATCAAGTTCTCCCCATTCTACATCATGGAAGAAATTATTTAACATTTTTCCGAGCATCGGTCCTCTCCAAATAACCGGCGAGTTGTCTTCAACGAAGAAACCCATAGAAATAACTTTTACACCAAATCGTTCAACTGGTATAACTTTTTCACCATATACTTCCGGCCTTTTCGTAATCCCCATCATATCAGGAACACTGAACCCATATATATCTGCATCAATTAATCCGACCTTTTTACCTAGCCGCGCTAATGCAATTGATAAATTCACCGAGACAGTTGATTTTCCGACTCCTCCTTTACCACTCGCAATCGCAATAAAGGTTGTTTTATTTTGTCCGGATAGAATTGATTCGTTTGTTTCTTCTGTAAATGATACAGCTTTCTCTTTTGGAAGATCCGTAAAACGTAGTCCTACAGATGCTGCACCAGCCTCTTTTAATAATGAGACGATTTGCTGCTGCAAGTTCAGCTGTTCCCCTGTTCCAGTTTTCGCAATGCCAACTTTGACACTGACATGCCCTTTTTCAGGATTTATTTTAATTTCTTCAATAGCTTCCAGCTCTGCTAATGTCTTATGTAGAAAGGGGTCTTTCAGTTTACCAATAATAGTTCGTACATCCGCTTCTTGTAGCAATATCATCACCTCGGCTAAGTTTATTTACAACAGTATAGCATACATTGTTTACCAAAAAGGAAAATCTGCCTCCAAGAGTAAGTAACCTTTATTCCGGAGGATTTTTCTCGTTTGAAAAATATCTAAGAACCCCATTATAAATAGATGCTGCAAGTGTTTCCTGATAATCTTCCTGCCCAAGAAGCCTCTCCTCATTAGGATTCGATAAAAACCCAACTTCAATTAAAGCACCAGGTTTATTAGCCTTTTTCATTAAGTATATTCCATTTATCCGCTTTGCTTTTCTCTCCGTATTCTCCAGGTTCCTTCTTAATTCATCTTGAATAAACTTTGCAACCTCTTCATTTTCTTCATAACTGCCATAAAAGAAAGTCTGTGCTCCACTCCATCTTGCTGAAGGAATCGCATTTAAGTGAATACTTAAATAAAGATCGGCCTCTGATTCATTAATTAACTTCGCCCGCTTTTTAAGATCTTCTGTTTTTCGCCTTGAATAGCCTTTCGTATCCTCCTCTGCCAAATCAATATCCTTTTCCCTTGTTAATAATACGAGGGCTCCTTGCTCTTGTAAGTAATCCCGTAACTTTAATGCCACTTCTAATGCAACATCTTTTTCAAGTATTTTCTGTCCAACAGCTCCCCCGTCTGGTCCACCATGTCCGGGGTCTAGATATATCACTTTCCCTGATAGCGGTAAATTCCATGGCTTCCATGAATTATTATCATTGAACTGCCATTGAAAAATAAAAAGAAGTACAATAAAACCAACTGCAAAACCTAACCATTTTAGTTTCTTTTTCATACCCTTCCCTCCTGCTCGTCCATAGTAAAATATATGGATGAACGAAAAGATTATGTTAAAGAAACGTCCACAAATAAAAAAACTTAACTAGCAATATTAGTTAAGTTTTGAGTAAAAGATTTATTTATCCCAGCCTTAACGGGCAGTAA
>NZ_BCVG01000173.1 GCF_001591625.1 Metabacillus fastidiosus NBRC 101226 | reverse complement strand
TTACTGCCCGTTAAGGCTGGGATAAAAATGAAAAACACTATAGAAATTTCGCCTTATTTTCATTGACATCCTCTTTTTTCAGTAAAATGAAACACTGCTCATAGGCAGTGTTTCTATCAATTCTTAACCATCGTCAATGCTACCCGGCCCTTTTTAAGATCTACCTGATCGACCCAAACAGTTACAACATCACCGACAGCAACAATGTCTAATGGATGCTTTACAAAGTTTTTGCTTAACTTCGAAATATGAACAAGACCATCCTGCTTAACACCGACATCAATAAACGCGCCAAAATCAACGACATTTCTCACTGTGCCTTGTAATTCCATTCCTTCTTGCAAATCTTCAAGCTGCAAAACATCTTTCTTAAGCAATGGCTTAGCAACTTCATCACGAGGATCACGCTCAGGACGAACTAATGAATCACAAATATCCTTCAATGTTAACTCACCTATCGCAAGTGCTTCCGCTGTTTCCTTTATATTCAAGCTAGTTAATTCGTTTCTTAACTTTTCGCTTCCCAGTTCCTCTATAGTTACATCTAGCTGCTTTAACAGTCGCTCTACTTCTTTATAGCTCTCTGGGTGAATGCTCGTCCGGTCAAGCAGCTGGTCTCCTTCTGTTACTCTTAAGAATCCAATACATTGTTCGTATGTTTTCGCACCAAGTCTGGGAATGTCCTTTAATTGTTTCCTGTTTGTGAATCTCCCTAACTCCTCTCTCTTTTTCACAATATTATTTGCAACTGTTTTACTCAATCCGGCAACATACTGTAAAAGAGATGGTGAGGCAGTATTCACATTCACACCTACTTGGTTAACGACCGTTTCAACGACAAATGTTAAAGATTCATTCAGCTTCTTCTGTGAAACATCATGCTGGTATTGTCCAACCCCAACAGATTTCGGGTCAATTTTCACTAATTCAGCTAACGGATCCTGCAGACGTCTTGCAATGGATACAGCACTTCTTTCTTCTACTTGTAAATTTGGAAACTCTTCCCTTGCTAAATCAGATGCAGAGTATACACTGGCACCCGCTTCATTTACGATTAAATACGAAACATCTCCACCCAATTCTTTTAAAATATCTGCAATGAATTGTTCAGTCTCCCTTGAAGCTGTTCCGTTGCCAATTGCAATAATTTCAATTCCATTCTCTTTAATAACATCTATAATCTTCTGTTTAGCTTCCTCTGCTTTTTTAACAGGGGGATGTGGATAAATCACTCCTACATAGAGCATCTTCCCTGTTTCATTAACAACTGCTAATTTACAGCCTGTACGATAAGCTGGATCAACTCCGAGTACCATTCTTCCTTTTAATGGTGGCTGCAGCAGTAAATTTCTTAAGTTTTGGGAGAAAATATGAATAGCCCTATCTTCTGCCTTATCTGTCAGTTCCTTTCTTATTTCCCTTTCAATCGATGGCTGTATTAATCTTTTATAAGCATCTTCGATTGTCTCTGTCAGTAATTCTTTTACAATTGTCTGTCCGTCTTTTATTTCTTGCTTTTCTATATATTTCAATATTTCATCCACTGGAGAATGAACGGAAATCCTTAAAATATCCTCTTTCTCCCCCCGGTTTATTGCCAATACACGGTGCGGAACAATCTTTTGGATCGGTTCCTCATACTCGTAATACATTTCATATACATTCTTTTCATCTTTTTCTTCATCCTTAGCTGCTGATGCAATGGAGCCTTTTCTAAAAGTTAACTGGCGTATCCACTGTCTGTAAACCGGTTCATCCGAGATTTGTTCAGCAATAATATCTTTCGCTCCTTGAATAGCCTCTTCTTCGGAATTTACTTCTTTTTCCTCGTTTATAAACTCTCTTGCCTTTTCAGAAATGACACCCGTTTTTGGCAGCTGTTTTATCCATTCTGCAAAAGGCTCTAACCCTTTCTCTTTTGCAATCGTTGCCTTCGTTCTTCTCTTTTGCTTATAAGGACGGTACAAATCCTCTACCTGCTGCAGCTTTGTAGCATTATGTATGTCTTTCGTTAATTGTTCTGTCAATTTTCCCTGTTCATTTATTAAACGAAGGACCTCTTCTTTCCGGCTCTCGAGATTTTGCATGTATGTCCAATTTTCAGAGATATTACGGATTTGCACTTCATCAAGTTCACCTGTTTGTTCTTTACGATAGCGAGCGATGAAAGGAACAGTATTGCTGTCTTCAAGTAATTGAATAACATTCTTCACTTGTTTATATGTAATTCCAAGCTCTTTACTAATATGCTTCATTATTTGTTCTTGTTTCTCAACCATAATAGACCTCCAAAATCAGTATATACACATTTTAGCAAATCATATCCTCTAGAAAAATAAAATAAAAAAAGTTACCCATTAGAGCAACTTTTCTCATATTCATAATTATGATGTTAAAAATCAATAAGTCCTAAGCTTATTTGCAAGGCTTCATCCACTTTATCCATCATCTCATCATCGAGATGTGTGATTTTATCTGTTAGTCTTTGCTTATCAATCGTCCGAATCTGTTCTAATAAAATGACAGAATCTCTTTCAAAACCGTATTTCTTTGCATCGATTTCAACATGAGTAGGCAACTTTGCTTTCTGAATTTGAGCTGTGATGGCTGCCACAATTACTGTAGGACTAAAGCGGTTTCCAATATCATTCTGGATAATTAATACCGGGCGAACTCCGCCTTGCTCTGAGCCAACAACAGGGGATAGATCAGCAAAATAAACGTCGCCGCGTTTGACAATCAAAAGCTTAACCCCCGCTTACTAAGCGTTCAACAGTATGATCAGCCTCAGACTCCGCTAAAAATGCTTCAGATGCAATGTTTAAATTGATTTTTGCCATCTCCATGTAACCGCGTCTCATCGATTCTCGAATCTGGCGCTTTTTACGTTCACGAATATACATTTTGGTAGCTTGATAAATAAGCTCGTTTCGATTTCCGCTTTCCTGTTTAACTAGTCCATCCAATTCAGTAATTAAACTTTGTGGTAAACGGATTAAAATTTCTGTCGTTGCGCTGGATTCAGACACAAACACACACCTCCACCAAACTTCCCACCGAGTATTCTTTTCCAATTCTAATAATAACATCTAAGGCCCAGTATGCAAAGCCTTAAAAAATTCACAACTGTTTAAATAGATTCTTAAAACATCACCATTTCCTATTATCGTCATTACAACAGCCCTTTTATTCATACCTTTTCTCCATTTTCTATTCTTTCACTGTAAATTAAGAAAAGAAAACTTCATTTTTCTAACAAATTGTCGCTGCGTTTATTAATAATGGGTTTCTCACTTCAATTATACTCCCATTCTGCAGAAATAGACGGGGAACACGTGATGTAATTGAACAAGTAACTTCGTAATTGATCGTTTCAAGCCTCTTTGCTATTTCATCAACAGATATAAATTCATTTCCTTGTTTCCCGATAAAAGTCACTTTCGTACCGACAGGCTTTTCAGATGGCAGCTTCACCATAAGCTGATCCATGCAAATACGGCCGATAATAGGTACTCTTTCTCCATCCACTAGTACTTCTGATCCACTAAGACGTCTAATCCATCCATCTGCATAACCAATTGGAATAGTACCGATCCATTCATCATCACCAGCTTCATATGTCGCACCATAGCTCACCTTTGTCCCTTTTGGAACTTTCTTTACATGTGTAAGCTTTGAATGCAGGCTAAATGCCTCTTCCAAAGGAAAAGGAAGTTCATCAACAATATCTAATGAAGGTGTTAAACCGTACATCGCAATTCCAAATCTGACAGCATTAAAAGCATGATCGGGGAATCTCAGACCTGTCGCGCTGTTTGCACAGTGAATTTGAATATTATCATCTGGAATAAGACGTATCATATTAGTAAATCGCTCATACTGCAGCTTAAAATAATCTGTTTCAATTTCATCAGCAGTAGAAAAATGAGTATAAACTCCTAATAATTTAAAACGTGGATTAGAATTTAAGAAAACTAAAATTTCATTCAGCTCTTCTTCCTTCGTAACCCCAATCCTTCCCATTCCGGTATCAACCTTTAAATGCAGCTTTAATTGACCTTGCCTAATATTCTGCTTCGCATCATCGAGCCAGTCTTTTGAAAAACATGTTAAAGTTAGATCATATTCAATTGCAAGCTGAGCGTCTTCCGAGCGCGTCGCCCCCAGAACAAGAATTGGCAGGGTAATACCGAGCGTTCTTAAAGCAATCGCCTCATCCAAAAAAGCTACCGCTAACTGCTCTGCTCCAGCAGAAATTGCCGCCTTCGCAACTTGAAAATCTCCGTGACCATATGCATTTGCTTTTACGACTGCAATTAATTTCACATTAGCACCGATATGTTTCTTCATCGATTTCACATTATGCGAAATTGCATCTAAATTTATTTCTGCCCACGTATCACGGTGGAATGACATAGCCATTGGTTACACTTCCTTATTATCTATTCTTTTCTACGGAAAAGGGACGGAGCTGAATGATGAAGCAAACAATTTAATTTATAAAGTTAAGCTTTTTTCGCTCCAGTCTCTTTCAGTGAAATTATATAATGCAAGAACTAAAAGACTTTTTCATCCTGAATTATGAATGAAAGATTATAAATGTTTTTATTTATCCCAGCCTTAACGGGCAGTAAGACTCCCATCGTAAGATTGTAGCTAAACGAGGAAGATAGGTGGGAGATCAACTGCCCATAAAGGTCCGAACAAATAGAACAC
>NZ_BCVG01000172.1 GCF_001591625.1 Metabacillus fastidiosus NBRC 101226 | reverse complement strand
TCTAGGGATAAGTGTGTTTTTTTATTTTTATTATTAATTAAGGAGTGTTGAACAATGCGAGAAAATGAAATTGTTATTAAGTTTCCAGATGGGAATGAGAAGAACTATATTAAAGGTGTATCTTTAGAAGAAATTGCACATTCAATTAGTCCAAGTTTAAAAAAGAAATCAGTAGGAGGCAGTGTAAACGGCACATTGTATGACTTGACACGCAGTATTAATGAGAATGCGGAAATTGAATTATATGATCTTCATTCATCAAATGGGATTGAAATTATGAGACATACAACTGCACATGTGTTAGCACAAGCTGTTAAGCGTCTTTATGGAAATATTCATTTAGGGATAGGACCTATCATAGAAAATGGTTTTTACTATGACTTTGATTTAGATAACAGTATTACTATGAATGATTTAGAAAAGATAGAAAAAGAAATGAATAAAATTATCTCTGAAAACCTTGAAATTAAACGTGAAGAAATATCACGTGACGAAGCAAAGAAAATATTTGCATATGATCCTTTAAAGTTAGAATTGTTAGAGGATATCCCTAGCGGGGATAATATAACAATATATCGTCAAGGCGAGTTTGTTGATTTATGCCGTGGATCGCATTTGCCGGCAACTAGATTTATTAAAGCATTTAAATTAACTCATATATCGGGAGCTTATTGGCGGGGGAATAGTGACAATAAAGTTCTTCAACGTATTTATGGAGTAGCTTTTGCCTCACAGGCAGAACTGAATGAGTATTTTCATTTTGTTGAGGAAGCGAAAAGGAGAGACCATCGAAAATTAGGGAATGAATTAGAATTATTTATGTTTTCTGAAGAAGCACCTGGTATGCCGTTTTATTTGGCAAATGGACAAATTATCCGCAATGAGTTGGAAACATTTTTAAGAAAGCTTCAGTTTTCCTCTGATTATAAAGAAGTACGTACACCAACTATGATGAACAAGCAGATGTGGGAAAACTCAGGTCATTGGGATCATTATAAAGAAAATATGTATTTTTCTAAGGTAGATGAGCAGAATTTTGCGTTAAAGCCAATGAACTGTCCAGGGCATATGCTTATTTTTAAAGATAAGCTGCATTCTTATAGGGATCTTCCGATTCGAATGGCAGAGTTTGGGCAAGTACATCGTCATGAATTCAGCGGGGCATTAAATGGAATGTTAAGGGTTCGTACATTTTGTCAGGATGATGCTCATATCTTCGTAACACCTGGTCAAATTGAGGATGAGATTACATCAGCATTGAAATTGATTGATTATGTTTACAGTATATTTGGCTTTAAATATGAAATTGAGCTATCAACAAGACCTGATGATTATATGGGGGATGAAGCATTATGGGATAAAGCAGAAAATGCTCTTCAAACAGTTTTAAATAAACTTAACTATGAGTATAAAATTAACGAAGGTGATGGCGCATTTTATGGACCGAAAATAGATATTCATATTAAAGATGCTCTCAAACGAAGCCATCAATGTGCTACAGTTCAATTAGATTTTCAAATGCCGGAAAAATTTGATTTAACTTATATAGATGAACATAATAAAAAAGTTCGTCCAGTCGTTATTCACCGTGCTGTTTTCGGATCACTTGATCGTTTTCTCGGAATTTTAATTGAACATTTTGGCGGAGCATTTCCTCTATGGCTGGCGCCAGTTCAAGTAAAAGTAATAGCAGTATCAAATGACGTCCATAAACAATGTGCAGAAGAGATTACAAAACAGCTAAAACAAGAAGAAATACGAGTTGAACTTGATCTGCGTGATGAAAAACTAGGATATAAAATAAGAGAAGCGCAATTAAAGAAAATTCCTTATATTATTGTTGTAGGGGATAATGAACTTCATAATCAATCTGTTCATGTAAGGAAATATGGTCAAGAGAGTTCAGAAGAAGTGAAGCTTGAAGAGTTTCTCTCTAATATAAAGAAGTCCATTCAGAATAAATCTCTTAGCTGAAGAAACTGAAAAATTTGAAAGACTATCTATTTTATTAAATAGAAAAGGATTAAAATGGTAGTATATACTAATTGCATAATATGAGGTGAGTTTAGTTGAGTAAAGTAGAGAAAAGCATGAAGTTAGATTTAGAAAGAATTGTTTTTATTGGAGGAACATTAGAAGAATATTTAGATATGGTTTTTAGCAAATGAATCAGGTAACGTCAGCGTATATAAAAATTGCTTTAGCTATGGCAATCGTGGGAAGCTCTGTAGTTTTCGGGAAACTTATTATTTCTAGTTTTCCAGTTTTTTTAGCATCTGAATTAAGGTTTATTATTGCAACGATTATTCTAATCATATTGTTATTACGTCAGGAGAAAAAATTTCCTTGTATAGGTTTTAAAGATCTAATTATATTTTTTCTTCAAGCATTTACAGGAGTATTTTTATTCAATATCTTTATGCTTTATGGTTTGAAATTTACGACTGCAATTGAAGCGGGAATAATAACAAGCACTCTTCCTGCGGTCATAGGTTTGGTATCCTTTTTATTCTTAAAGGAAAAATTGACGATAAAAAAAGGGCTGGGAATTATATTTGCGGTAATAGGAGTGTTATCAATTAACTTTATAGATAATGGATCAAGTAATATTAACTCCTTACTAGGAAATCTTTTAATATTTGGAGCAGTTCTTGGAGAGACATTGTTTATTACATTAGGAAAATCAGTATCTAATAGATTCACACCTCTGACAATATCGACGATGATGAGCGTTTCTGGTCTTATAATGTTTTTGCCATTTGCAATTTATGAAGCGAAAGAATTTGATTTCGCAAGTGTAGGTATGGGAGATTGGATTAATATTTTATATTTTGGAATTGTAGTAACTGTACTGGCTTTTCTTTTAATGTATCAAGGTTTATCAAAAGTTTCAGCAAGTTCAGCGGGAGTTCTAACAAGTGTACTTCCATTAAGTTCGGTAATCCTTTCATTTTTCATTTTAAAAGAAGAAATCTCGTTTTCACATTTATTAGGGATTCTATTTATTTTGATTGCTATTTTCTTTATTTCGAAAGAATCATCAGATGGAGAAGTAAACTCCAAGCCATCTATTTCTCAATAAAACAAACTTTGTCCTATTAATTTTAAAAGTTTAGTTACAAAGACGCAGTGAATCCTTATTTGATAAAAAGTGAAAAACACTCTATTTTGAACAAATTTTTCAAAATGGAGTGTTTTCTTTAAATGAAGTATGTATTTTATAATAAATTTGATTATTCTAATTAACTAAGACATCCATTAGCTGAATAAGTATCCTTAATATATTGCCAGAACGGATAAACAAATACATATAACTCCTAAAGTGAATAGGATGATAGAAGTTACAAGATTCCTCCTGAATTTAATACCATAAGTACAAAAAAAGATAGCTGCAGCTAATTTGGAACAGCCTTGATAATAAGCATTATTTGAAAAAAATGAACTGCTAAAAACAATCGAAATAAGCAAAGTTGTAAGGATTAATGTTTTGAACCACACAGGCTCTTTTAGAAATTGTTTAAACATAAATTTTATCGATCGCATGATGGTATAAAATTGCCCCTTTAATTAAATAAAAAACTCTGAATAACTAGTATTTTTTATCAAACTTTATTAATAATTACCAATCTATTTTATAAATGATCAAATATTGTGTCAAATCCGTAGTACTTTAGGTCAGTTATTTTTATTGGGAGAGTATATAATAGAAGAAAAGTGTATTTTGAGGGAGTTCAAATGAATTACTATATCGTTATGCAAGGTCATAGTTACGAGGAAGAAAAAGCTTTAGGTATTATTTGGTCACAGCAAAAAGACCGTGGAAATAATGTGCCCCATTCATGGAAACGGATGTTAGAAGTATCACCAGGAGACAGGGTTTTTCATTATGTGCATGGGGATATTGTTGCGATCAGTACGGCAAAATCTGTCTGTCAAACAGCAGCTAAACCGGATGGGTCTAACAACGGGGAAGAAGGATATTTAATTGAAACGGAATATCATGAATTAGAAAAGCACCTTAATATAAAGTCTTATTTTAATGAAATTGAGCCGATGTTACCTCTTAAATATTCAGCATTTCAAAAAGACGGAAACGGTAATCAGGGATATTTATATCCATGTAATGAGCTGTTAGCAATTAAATTATTAGAGCTTATTGCAGATTTGAATATTTATGAGGAAGATCAGGAGCAGTTAGAATTTGCGATCGGACCTGTTATAAGCAAAGAGCATAAGAACTTAATTCCTGTTATTGTAGAAGCCGAAGCAGAGGCTAAAGTGAAGCTGCGTAAAGACGGGCAAAAACACAAAGAAACTTTAGCCCCATTATGGAATAATCAATGTGCATTATGCGGAATTGATTTACCAGCCATGCTATGTGCAAGCTATTCAAAGCCGTGGAAGGACAGTACGAATGAAGAACGTTTAGATCCTTATAACGGCCTATTACTCTGCCATAATCATGATGCTTTATATGTAAAAGGCTATATTGCGTTCGATGGTACAGGCAGAATTCATATATCAGAAAGAATAAATGAAGCGGATTATGGGAAATACAGCATTCATCCGAAAATGCGGGTGGAGCGGAAAGAGGAGAATAAGAAGTATTTTAAGTGGCATAAGAAAAATATATTCGTTTGATTTTGAATGAGCGTTTGGTGTTCTATTTTTAGAATTTCAGATTTTCTAGTAAAGAACCCTCCTATTTTAGTTTAGAAATAGGAGGGTTCTTTACTTATATATTGTCAGCTATATTAAATTTATCCCAGCCTTAACGGGCAGTAA
>NZ_BCVG01000171.1 GCF_001591625.1 Metabacillus fastidiosus NBRC 101226 | reverse complement strand
ACTTCATGCGAGCAACGTATGTATGAACCGTATCGTGCGGGCCTCAGCTAACCATAAGTGGGAAATGAGAAAAAAACCCCACTGATGGAAGTTTCACTTTATTTTAAATATGTCTATTTGAAAGAGGTATTTTTTAAGTAATGAATATTGTTAGAGACGATAAATCAAGGTTATGACAAATGGACGGACATGGACTGGGCCTAGCGATTGCTGGCATTCATGGAGGCATTATTCAAGTATCGAGTGAGGAAGGGAAGTATTTTTTATCTAACATCTTTATGAAGAGCGCAGAAAAAAGAGAGAAGAAATACTCCTCACAAAAATGAAACAGACGTAATAATTTAGACGAGAGGAGTGACTATTTGTCACTCCTCTCGTCTAAAAATCTCCAAAATGTCCCATGTTTAGCCTGTATGCGTTCTACACGTTTACATAATAATAATTTCTTCATTTCTTTTTCCACTTCCTGAATGGAAAGATTATAAACCGCTGCAATTTCACTTGATGCAACGAATTTATAATACTGGATAAAAGCTTCAAGAGGCGGTGTCTGCGAAGGCTTTGGTATCGCTCCGAGCATTTCGCGTAAAACATCTACATACACTTCATAGGGATAATATCCACTAATCTTTATGCCTTCTTCATCTACATTCTGATTGAAAAATGCAAGTGTTGGAATTTCATGTACATCCATTTCAGATGTAATTTTTAAATCACATTGCAATGCTTTAGCAGAACTTGAAGAATGAAGGTCTTTTTTAAATTCTTCCGCATCTAATTGTACATTTTTTGCAATATTTATTAGGACGTTTTCGCTAGAAACGTTTACACTTTCGATAAATAGAAGTTCCTGCAGTTTTCTTAAGTAACGAGCCCCTGCTCTTTTGCCTTGTAATTCAGCAGATTTTATTGCTAGTGAGGCAGCATAGGGAGTCGAAATCGGACTGTTAAACCAAACTTTTCCATCACATGACATTCCAGTTCTTTTCCCCGTTTTTTCCCATGTATGCGCTAATTTTTCCGGACGCTGTTTCTTCGTCATATTTAATGTGGCAAGCTTGCCGCTCACAATATATTTTAATGAAAAAAGCCGGCCATACTCAATTTGCAATTTTTTAATAATTGGCTCAAGTGCCCAGCATTCAGGACATAAAGGGTCTACAAACATGTAGATTTCAATCGGTTTATCTGGATGGTTATGACAGTGCGAGAAAAAGTGGGCCAATTCCTTTTCCCCACGATAATTTTGCATTACGTAAGTACCTCTTTCTTTGAATCGTTTTCCTCATCTGGTGTATTTACCATATGATGTGCAGTTAATGTGAGTCTGTGTAAAAGAAATTCCTTAACTTCATCCTCAAGACCGACTTCCTTCATTGCTTCCTTCATACAGGAAAGCCAAGCCTCTGCCCTTGCCGGTGTAATAGGAAAAGGGAGATGTCTCGCTCTAAGCATCGGATGACCATGCTCTTCTGTGTAAAGGGAAGGACCGCCTAAATACTGTGTAAGGAATTGCTTTTGTTTTCTAGCAGTTTCAGTTAAATCGTTAGGAAAGATTGGCGCCAGTAAATGATGATTCTCCACTTTTCCATAAAAGGAATCAACAAGCTGTGATAATAAGTCTGCACCAATCACCTCATAAGGTGTTGAAAAAGAATCTTTCATGTTGATTTCTCCTTTTCTAAAGTTTCGTTCATGACGCTGACATTTTTAATAAATGAAGTAATATCATTTTAACAAGCTAGTCCAAATATCTCAAATAAATAGCATTTTTCTCTTTTCATGGTATTTTAGCAGGCAATAGACTTATATGACAGATGTCATAAAAAATTACTGATAGATGTGAATATCGGTTACATAATTTTAAAAATACAATGGAGGTATCAAGAGGAAAAAGGGAGAAGGGATAAAAGTGATGAAGGGACATAATAAACGAATTCGTCTGCTCGATATTTTAAGAGGCTTTGCTGTGTTAGGAACATTAGGGACAAATATTTGGATTTTTGCCCATTTGGGAGATCTATCGTACGTTTTTACTTATGATCATTATGTATGGTGGGAGTCTTTTGAAGATTTTATACGAATTTTCGTTTTATTTTTAGTAAATGGTAAATTTTTAGGTTTATTAACTATTATGTTTGGTGTTGGACTTGAATTGAAATATCAGCAGTCTTTACGAAGAGGAAGTGCCTGGCCAGGTATTTATATATGGATTTCTGTCATTTTAATAGTGGAAGGTTTTATCCATTTTATGCTTGTGATGGAATACGATATATTAATGAGTTATGGAGTGACGGCAATTATTGTTTCCTTTATCATAAAAGGCGGAGATCGCATTATAGCGAGAACAATGAAAATAATCGGAGGGCTTCATGCTGGATTTATATTGTTGATTCTCATCCAAGGTATCCTTTTTAATATATCAGGTGCACAAATATCAATAGGAGATATGAAAGAAGTTGCAATTCTCTATAAAGATGGCACCTGGATAGAACAGGTCCAATATCGGCTAATGAATTTTTTTGCATTGCGAACAGAAGTTATCTTTCTAATACCATTGAATATATTTTTGTTTTTATTAGGTGTCCGTCTTATGAGAGCAGGGGTTTTTTCTCCAGACGAAAATGGGAAGAGACAGCGGGAGAAACTATTTAAATTAGGTTTATATATCGGTATCCCGCTGAATTTATTAATCTTTGTGCCAGGAGGCATTTTTGATTTCCCTGTTCGTTATTTATTTGCTCCGCTTCTGTCTTTAGGATATTTGGCTATTATTGCTAAAATAGTAGAGAGAAACAAAGAGTTTTGGTTATGGAATAAGCTTGAGAATGTTGGGAAAATGTCTTTAAGCTGTTACGTACTGCAAAATATAGCTTCTGTTATTATTTTTTATGGCTGGGGTTTTGGTTTCGGTAATAAAGTAGATTCGATTACTATTATTATCATATGGTTTGTCCTTAGCTCTTTTCAAATCATTTTTGCAAACTTTTGGCTTCAACATGTGAAATTTGGACCAATGGAAGCAGCGAGAAGGTATATTTTAAGGCTAATAACAAAATAAAGATTAATAGTATTTTAAAAAAGGAGTTTGTCACAATGGTTAAGAAGCTGTATCCAGCTGACCAAGTTCAAAATTATTTGCTCATTGACGTAATAGCGATTGTTTTCTTAATGTATAAAATTATAGTAATAGAAGGACAGCTGGGACTTTTTGTACAATTACTACTTGCCGGGATCGTGTTAATTTCTTTCTATTTTTGTCTTTGGCACCGAGACTGGCTGCTTCCTATTGCAAGCCTGGCTGGATGTACAGCTCTTATGATACTCGCAATCTATGTTGACCAATGGGTGTTGCTGTATGGGTTTATTTTTGCAGATCTGATTGGAAGGGCAAGGAGCAAAATATATATTGGAATTGGAATTATTGGAATTACTGCTATGCATTTTGGCTTTAGCTGGATTGATAATAGCAGCCTGTCCGGGATTATAAAAACGACAATTTTCCCAATTATGATTATACAAATGATCATCCCTATCGTTATCTTTATAAAAGAAAAGACAAAAATTCTTCAAAGAAAGCTTGATACTGCAAATGCGCAGTTAATTTTAGAAGAAGAAAGGCACCGAATTGCAAGGGATTTGCATGATACACTTGGTCAGACTTTAACAATGATTAAATTGAAAAGTGAATTGACGATGAGGTTAATCGATAAAGATTCCAATAGAGCAAAAGAGGAAATAGAGGATATTTTAAACACTTCAAGGGCTGCATTAAAACAAGTAAGAGAGCTCGTTTCAGATATGCAGTTTATCTCATTGGAAAAAGAACTTGATCAGCTGAAAAGTTTTTTATATACAGCAGGAATTGAAATGATTAATAAGGAGCAAGAACCAGATCCTGTTCTATCACATGTAACTGAAACGATGCTGGCACTTTGTATTCGTGAAGCGATTACAAATATTATTAGGCATAGTGAAGCGAAAAAATGTATGATAAACCGATTCAAACGAGATGAGATGTATCAGATTGAAGTGATAGATGATGGGAATGGTCATATTAAGGAAGGAAAAGGAAATGGTATTCGTTCTATAAAAGAGAGGATGGAAATGCTTCAAGGTGAAGCTGAAATTATGGGGAATCCAGCACATGGTACGACTATTATATTGAAGGTTCCAATTCAAGTAAATGGGGGGAAACATGGAGAATGATACGGGTTGTTATCGCAGAAGATCAAAAAATGCTTCGGGGAGCATTAACTTCATTATTAAAATTAGAGGATGATATTGAAGTTGTGGGAGAAACAGAAGATGGTCAAGCAGCATGGGAAGTAATTAAGAAATGTCAGCCTGATATTTGTTTATTAGATATTGAGATTCCGTTTATAACAGGACTTGAATTAGCAGAAAAGATAAAAAAGGCTGGCGGCTCCACCAAGGTGATAATTGTAACAACTTTTGCAAGACCAGGTTATTTACAAAAAGCAATTGATTTGCAGATAGAAGGATATTTACTAAAAGATGAGCCAATCGACTTTCTATTAGAAGCAATTCGGAAAGTAATGAAAGGTGAAAGAGTCATTAGTACAGATTTAGCAGCAGCATTATTTCTTAAAGAAAAGAATCTATTAACTGATAGGGAAACAGAAGTATTACGTCTCGCAAAAGATGGTCTCACAACAAAGGCAATTGTAAAAACATTGTTTTTAACAGATGGAACTGTTCGAAATTATTTATCTTCTGCTATCCAAAAATTAGGAGTGGAAACAAGGCAGCAAGCAATTGATAAAGCAGTGGAGAAAGGCTGGATTTAATAGAAAAACAGATCTATTTCAACCGTAATAATATATCCACCGGATGAAAAGACCTGTTTTAATTTATCCCAGCCTTAACGAGCAGTAA
>NZ_BCVG01000170.1 GCF_001591625.1 Metabacillus fastidiosus NBRC 101226 | reverse complement strand
AACTAACCATCAGTGGGGGACGTGCAAAACCCCCCACTCATGGAAGTTTCACTTTATATTTATTCAAATAGCCGTCACTTAAAAAAGATAAATGAATAAGATATTTTTTAAAGACAGTTTTATAATTATCATTTTTTAAAAATGAAAGGAATTACAGGAGGTGATTAAAACTGATGAATAAGAAGAACCCAGCTGATTGGACTGGAATAGAAGGTTGGATGGAACAATTCTTTTATGACCCATTTACAAGCTTTCTTGATCAATACACATTCCGGGTCGATTTATTTGAAACGAGCGCGTATTTTATTATTGAAGCAGAGTTAAACGATGTGCAGCTGGACAATATTAAAGTAGAGATTAATAATGAAACATTAAAAATTACAAAAATAATGAAACCTGCGGAAGAAGATATTCAGATAGAAGAATTAAATCGTACAGTCATCCTCCCTTTTTCAATTGAGCAAAAAGAAATTGATGCCCATTATGTAAACGGAATACTGGAAGTGAAAATAGCAAAGGAAAAAAGCTGTTTGCTAAAGCGTAAATCCATCCCCATTCAGGCAAATTAAAAAAATGAAAGCACTTTCTTTTCTTTGTTTGCCTATTATTCTCTTTACATCAAATAAGTACTAGCTCTTAAAAAAATAAAAGATAGTGATCTTCAGCTTTTACGTCCGCTTCTAATCCGCTCGTTTTATGCGACTATCTTCGCTTCTATGGAGAACAATTCATTTATATAATAAATTTTATCAATACAGTAACATCATCAAATACAGATGAAGCGAAGCAATTTTTAAGTATTGTATACTGGTTTTGTTTGATTTTTTCTTTTTTAAATTTTTATAACATATTTTTTAAGTTTATAATTAATTTTTCTGCTATATATGTATCCGTTCTTCCTCAACTAATGGGAATGCTCCATTTTTACGCTCCAAGAAAAGTCTTTATATGTCTATATTTTTTTTAAAACTATGAATATATTCTTTCAAAATCTTTATTAGATGTGGGAATCCCCTTTGGACTATTACACTTTTACTGCCGCCGTGTTACTATAAGATTGAATAATACATAAAGGATGTAAGCATATGAATAAAGCTTATGATATTTTAAAAGAATATTTCGGCTATTCCTCATTCCGGACTGGCCAGGAGAAAATGATTCAACATGTATTAAACGGACATAACTGCTTAGCTATTATGCCTACTGGCGGCGGTAAATCCCTTTGTTATCAGGTTCCGGGACTTTTACTGGAAGGAACAGCACTTATTATTTCACCATTAATATCCCTCATGAAAGACCAAGTCGATGCCCTTCTTTCTAACGGTGTATCCGCCTGCTACATAAATAGTTCATTAACAGTAAGAGAGCAAGAACGCTGTTTAGAGGAAATGGAGGCTGGTGTATACAAATTTGTTTATGTTGCCCCGGAGCGGTTTGAATCAATGGAATTTATCGATACGATTCAAAACATGCCGCTTTCCTTAATCGCATTCGATGAGGCGCACTGTATTTCCCAATGGGGTCACGATTTCCGCCCCAGCTACCGCTCCATCGTACCGAACTTAAAACTACTCCACCACCTGCCAACTATTATGGCATTAACAGCGACAGCGACAGATGATGTAATTACAGATATTTTAGATCTTCTTCATATTTCAGAAGAAGCGGTCGTTAATACCGGATTTTCCCGTGATAATCTCCATTTTAATTTAGTAAAAGGTGTCGATAAGTATGATTTTCTGCTGGAGACGATCGGGTCAAGGAAAACAGAGTCAGGAATTATTTATGCACCAACAAGAAAAACGACCGACCAAGTATATGAATTTTTACGGAAGAAAAACTTTCCGGTCACAAAATATCACGGAGGAATGAGCGAAAAGGATCGAAAAAATGCACAGCTCGCCTTCATAAAAGACGAATCACCAATTATGGTTGCAACGAATGCATTCGGTATGGGAATTGATAAATCAAATGTCAGGTACGTTATTCACTACGGCATGCCGATGAATATTGAATCATACTATCAGGAAGCTGGCCGTGCGGGTCGTGACGGAGAGCCGAGTGACTGCTATTTGCTCGTTTCTGCACAGGATATTCAAATACAGAAATTTTTGATCGAGCAGTCTATTCAAAGCGAAGAGAAAAAGCGGCAGGAATATGAAAAACTTCAGCAAATGACTCATTACTGCCATACGAACCGATGCTTAGCACGTTTTATTTTAGATTACTTTGGGGACTCAGAAGGTCCTGATAATTGCGGGAGATGCAGCAATTGCCTCCAGACGAGTGAAAAGGAAGATATGACCAAAGAAACGCAAATGATTCTTTCCTGTGTCAAACGAATGGGTGAACGTTTCGGTGCTTCATTAACAGCGAAAGTATTAAAAGGTTCAAAAAATAAAAAAGTGCTTGAATTTGATTTTGACAGCTTATCAACATACGGTCTTTTATCTCAGTATAGTGAAAAGGAAATTATGAATCTTATTCAATATTTAGTTGCGGACGGATATTTACTCGTCCAAGATCCTAAATTTCCAACATTAAAGCTTTCCTCCGCTGCCTATCAGGTACTAAAAGGAGAAACGACTGTTATGGTTCAGCTGTTCAAAGAAAAGAAACGAGTGGAGACAGATTTCCATGCTCCTTTATTCGAACAATTGCGAGAACTGCGAAAAAAAATTGCGGATGAAAAAGGTTTTCCTCCATATGTTGTCTTTTCAGATGCTACATTAAAAGAAATGGCAAGGTATTTCCCTAAAACAAAAGAAGAAATGCTGCAAATGAAAGGTCTTGGGGAAAGAAAATTTGATCAGTACGGTGAAATCTTCCTGGAGGAAATTAAACAATATATCGAGGAAAATGGACCTATTGAGACGGGAAATATAGATCGATCTTCTAAACCTGTAAAAAAGGAAGCTGTTGACCGAACACCATCCTATTTAATCTCATATGAAGCTTTTCAAAATGGACAAACGATAAAAGAAATTGCAAAAGAAAGAAATTTCGTTCAGACAACGATTGAAAACCATCTTTTTAAAGCATATAAAGAAGGTCATCCGCTTAATTTTGATGCTCTCTTTAATAATGATGTTGAACAACTTGTGTTAGAGAAACAGAAATTAATAGAAGAACCTGGGCTAAAGCCATTAAAGGAAAGCTTGCCTGATCATATTAGCTATACAATGATAAAAGCTGTATTAGTGAAAAATGAATTAATGTAAAGTGAAGTATAGGAAAATTATTTAAAGGAGGACTATCAGATGTTTAATAAAAAACAGGAAGCTAAAGAAAAAGTGAAGGCAGAGATTTTAATGTCTGGGCAGTCTCTCTCCTTTAAACTTGATGAAAAAGAAACAATTGAATTAATGGAAAAATTAGAAGAAGTATCGTACAACTTTAAAAAATTAGATACGATCAAATTATTTCATCCTGACGGCAGATTAAAATCGATTGTTAATCCTTTACAAATATCAAGGATTTGGTTTTCTTGATAAATAATCCTTTTGAATATAACAAGTAAAGCAAAACGCTTGATTAAAGACATACCCCCAGTAATAAAGCCTTAGCACAACTGGGGGTATATCTCGTTTCTCAAAAAAGTTCTCACTGATAAATATTGATATTAACCATCATTCTTCTACAATATAAATTACTCTTTAACCTGCATCAGATCTTAGTCTACTAAAGTCCAAATTTTTCAGTCGTTCTGTTTCAATAAATATCATTAATTTATCGCCATCATGCCAACACCATTCAAGACTATCATCCGAATCAACTGTTAACAGCGGGAGCCATTCTGCTCCAGGCGTTGGATCATATGCTAGTGTAGAATGAGAAGGATAACCTAGAAGATAGTCCGAGCTTTTATGTAGAGAATCCCGGATTTCGGTGTATATGTCGCTCTGAACTTCATCGAAAGGCCAGTCCTTCAACTGGTATTCGTCATAAGGAATATCTACAGTCGGGGAAAACTCAATCACTGTGGTCTTACCAATATCTGAATGGGGCGGCATTATCGTCTCTAGATTCATCGTTTCAGGAATATAGATACCATGAATATATCCGTCTTCAAACACCTCTAGATAACCATCATCATCATAATTATCATCTGCTACAAAGAGACTTAGGAGGCCTTTCGATGGCAGACTTCTTTCAGTTGAAGCAATTTCTGTGAAATTGATCTGACCAAGGAAGCGATACGGCTTCTTCTCATACGTTGGCCATTCGCTATCAACTGGTAAATCAGGTGCTCCTCCAAAACGGCTACAGCCCAATCGTGGTTCGGCATCTGTATTCCTAAGTATATCAATTGCCGGTCTCAACACTTGAGATAAATACTCTTTATGATTTGCAATATTTGACTGTTCAATCATCTTTAGAAAATTATTCCTATTCATTATATCCTCCCTACTTATGCTTTTCTTTAAATGCGATTTGAATTTTCCCCATATTTAATTATACTTCTACGTGGTTGCGAGACCAATGATTAAACTAATAATGGAAAACACCCCTATGAATATACGTTCTCATTATAGAACATTATTATTATTATTTTTGTAAATATTTAACTTTAATACATAGTTGTGTTAGAAAATGAGATCAATTAGACGTAGCTTTGAAATAAAATTTAATTGAAATAGTGTTATTAACCTTGATAAACGAACAAAAGAAAAGAGTATGTTTTGAAAAAAATTAATAAAAACATACTCTTCTTGTGTTAAATTGAATGTTTCTTTTATAAAAAAGTTTGATCCTCTTTTATTCCTTCTTCTACAAAACATGTTTCTACAAGTAGGGGCGGACAGTTTAATTGACGGAATCTTTGTCTCACGCACCCGTACGTCCTACCCTGGCCACTGATACAATAGGTCCTATATAAAAAAGGTCAACCAATAAAAACTGGTTAACCTTATAATACGAACGCACTCGTTAGTTCAGTAAGAATTTATTTATCCCAGCCTTAACGGGCAGTAA
>NZ_BCVG01000169.1 GCF_001591625.1 Metabacillus fastidiosus NBRC 101226 | reverse complement strand
TCAAGCTATTTACTTTCTTTCAAATGAAAATAATGTAAAACAACAGCCAGTTAAAACAAACAAAACTTCTTTTAATATCTCTGATGCAGTTCTACATGCTTATAAACGCTAAACTTCCCCCTCAATCTTCATAAATCCCATATAAAATAAGCTACCGTAACTAACCTAAAATTTCCTTAAAACAAACACACTATCACAACATCATCTTACACAAAAAAACTCCGAGATCGGAGCAAGCATTAAAATATCGATTATGTTATCTAAAATCCTATCTCATCAATAAATTATCTAAATAACCCTAATATTCAAATGAACATTTGAATGATCGTGAACAAGGGGATGATAAAATGATTACTTATAGTGATACTGCTTTTGTAAAAGCTCCAGCTTCTGAAATTATTAACTGGTTTTTAGAAATGGATGAAGAACAGTATATGAATTGGCATAAGGATCACAAAGCATTTCGACTAGTTAATGAAACAAAAGGGGTAGGTCGAACTTGTTATTCTGAGGAGTATTTAGGGTCATTTTTATTGAAAGCTACATATAAACTTACAGTGCTTTTTGAGAATCGTTTCCTTATTTTTGAACTTGGGTTTCCTTTTTCTTTATTAAAAGGAACGTGTCATTTTAAGCTTGAGGAACAAGCGGATGGAACAGTAATGACAGCTCTTATAACATTAGGAGGTAAGTTTGATTTGTTTGACCCTTTCATTCAAAAGATAATGAATAAATTCTTATTTAAAGATGAATCTCTCTTATCCCACACGAAGGAAGAAAGGGAATATATTAATGAACTATTTGCTGAAAGGAATACCAATTCAATAAATAGTTAAAAGGATCTTTAAAAGTTGTTATGAAGATTATTAAATGTATATAAAAAACCGATTCTCTTTTCATACTTGAGAATCGGTTTTTGGATCACTTTGATAAAATTGCGAATATGAACTTACTATCATCATTCTTATTTATTTCCTCTTATTTTTTTCATCATATAAGCATACTCTGGATGTGCATTTCCGTGTAATTCAACTGCTTCTGCTAATAACTTTACAAATTTTTTCATTAAGGATTTCCCCTTCCGGTTATGTTATGTCTTTATTATCGTATATTAAGAGCTTTTATACAAAGTCAATGAAAACGAGAACATTTGTCATGTAAACGAAAACATAAATAATGAAAGCGGACATTATATACCTTTTTCTTATTATTTCATCGTTTCTCTAGCTTTTTCATGGTTATTCGTTGTATTAATGAAAAAGTAATGAAAGAAAGTATGGAGTTAGGCCGATTTAAAGGTATTTTATTTGATTTAGGCATAGAAGTATCTACTCATAAAATGACAGGCTTAGTTCTATATTTAGTAGAACTAAGCCTGTCTAAATCAGCATTAAGTTTTAAAAAAAGCCTGTTATTTAGTAAATTCCAGTTTGAATTCTCCATCATAAGGTACATGCTCAACAGTTATAGTTATATCTTTACCGTCTTTATCTTTGCCAGTTCTTTTATATGTGAATTTATTTTCATTAAGCTCTGTAAGTTCAAGTGCTGCGCCGTACTTATTCTCCCCCTGTGAAACATGGGCTCTTATTTTATTTCCATGCACTACATCAAAATAGCCGTAATCGCCGCGGCTTTCACCTGTTTTAGCATCAAAAAATTCATATTTATTTGTCTTATCATCATATTTTGCAAGACCTAAATAATTTGCATTATAGCTTGATACATCGTTGCCGTTTTCATCTAATGCTGCTGTTCCTTGCCATAGTGTGCTAGATAAAATTTTATCTCCATCCACATCTGTAACTATTTCCCCTGTAGAAGTTTCTAAAGTTTTATCTGGATCAGTAAAGGAAAGCTCTGTTTCTTTATAAGGAATATGTTCAACGAATACCTCTACGTCATTTCCGTTAGCATCTTTACCCATTCTTTTATACGTGAAAATATCTTTATTTAGTTCTGTTATTTCAACAACAGCTTGGTAACCCATTGATTCGGAAATCAATACTCTAATCTTTCCGTCATTAGTTATAAAGAAAGTACCTTTATCGTTACGGCTTTCTTTCGTTGTTTTATCAAAAAATTCGTATCTTGCTGTTTCATCGTCGTATTTTGCAAGGCCGATAAAGTTTGCATTCTCTTTTGTTAAGTCATTATTATCTTTATCATAAACTTTCGTACCTTGCCAATTAGTACTGCTAAGAATATTAGCAAGTTCTTGTCCAGCCGTTAATTTATTTTCTTTTTTGCTCTCTTTAGCAGCAGTCTGTTCTTGCTTCTCTTCATTTTGATTGTTCTGTGTGTTTGTATTACATCCTGTTGCTACTAATGTTAATCCCAGTAGTATGGATGATAATAATTTTGTTTTTTTGTTCATTTTGTTTTCTCCTTATTTTATGTTTAGGGGTAATTTATCATAGTGATACTGTTTTGCTTTATTCATTGGAAGCTTACAAGGACCTTATTATTTGGCACCTGCTTTTAACAAAATTTGTTCAATCTCTTTAAAATCTTTCTCACGTGCATGCTGTAAAGGGGTCATATTATTACTATCAGGAATGTTCACATCTGCCCCGTGATCTATTAGCAATTGCACTGTTTGCTGCTGTTTTTCGTTACCGTCATTCAAAATAATAGCTTCTAGTAAAGCTGTCCAACCGAGATCATTTACATGATTAATATCAATGTCTGTATTGGTAACCAGCTCTTTAATAACATCCACGTATCCATGTTCTGAAGCAGGGATTAAAGCAGTTCCTCCGTACCGGTTAGTAATAGATGGGTCGGCACCTGCTTCAATCGTAAGTTTTAAAATATCTAGATAACCTTCTGCCCCGGCGTATAAGAATGGGCTATTTTCCATATTATCTTGGATATTGACGTCTGCCCCTGAACTAATCAGGAGTTTTGCAGATTCTACATCATTGTTATAAGTGGCAATCATAACGGCAGTGCGCCCTTCTGAATCCTGTGTATTAACATTGACGCCGTCCTTAATTAACTTTTTTATTGTCTCTGTTTTTTTGTGTTCTACAGCTTGAATCAGTTGTTCGTTCCTGCTTCTGTCTGCCTTTACCTCTTTTTCCTGTTTATTTAGATTTGGATTATTATCTGAGGTACATCCTTGAAGAATAAAAATACATCCAGTGACTATTGTTAGCCACTTCCACATGAAATACACCTGCCTATCATTATTAATTATTTTGTTGCCAAACCGTAAATCAAAAAGTCTAGCTACAACTTTTTTACCGATTGCTTCCCTTAAATAATTTTTTTATTGAACTAGTTATTACTTCAATTATGTTAGTATTTAAATCTAAACTCCCTCTAAATAAATTCTTAAAAAAGTATAAATTTATTAATAAAACATCTTAATGTTTATGAAAAGGTCACCTTTTGTAATATTAAAGTTCGAGAAAATAGAATTATTAGTAATCGAAATCTATCAATTATATTTTTCTGACTAAGATTTTTTTGAGGGATTTCATTTTATCTTTTGAAAACTTTGAGTTACGATAATTACAGCTGAATTTTAAATGGAGGAAATGTATAAGATGAATAAAAAAGGTTTTCCTAAAGATGCAATGCGTGTACTAAAAGAGACAAGTCGTACTTTTTATATTCCAATTACATTTTTACAAAAGGACTTAAAACATACAGTGGCATCAGCCTATTTAATATGTAGGGCGATTGATGAAATTGAAGATCATGAAGAACTGGCCAATGATTTAAAGTACACTATCTTAATGGAAGTAAGCGAATTATTCAAAAAACCATTTAATGAAGAAGAATATTTACAGATTCTTGGACCAATAAAAGATAAGATGCCTGAAGTTACGCTTCGCTTAGGGGACTGGCTGCAAACTTGTCCAAAGGATACCTTACCATGCATTATGAACGCTGCTAGTGAAATGTCATTCGGCATGGCGAAATGGGCAAAAGCAAACTGGCAAATCCATACACGGGAAGATCTAGATGACTATACATATTATGTAGCGGGGCTTGTCGGGGTAATGCTTTCAGAACTATGGGAGTGGGAGACTGGGGTAAAACCAGACCGTGATCTTGCTATTGGTTATGGACGTGGGCTTCAAGCGGTGAACATTTTGCGAAATGAACAGGAAGATTTAGTGGAGCGCGGTGTAAGCTTTGTACCGGATGGCTGGACTCGTGCGGATCTTTTTGAATATGCTGAAGAAAATTTAGCAAAAGCAGACGAATATATGAAATCAATCAATAATCGAAGCATTTTATTGTTCTGCCGCCTACCACTTGCTCTAGCCCATAAAACGTTAAAAGCAATGCAAAAAGGCTATGAAAAAATGACACGTGCAGAAGTAGAGCAAACAATAAAAGAAATTCAAGTGGATTAATATAAGAAAAATAAGATTAGGATTCGACCGAGATTGTATAGTTCTTATTACCGATTGATCTATATATAAATTTTATTGGTGAGGGAAAATAAAATAATTAAATAGAAGTGCTTGTGAAGAATTGTATTGACAGTAACGAGTGTTTCATTCAATAGAAAGCTAAAAGGATCTTTGAGAGGAGATCTTTTTTTGCTGCTTAAAATATGCTCAATGTTAACTAAATAGATGAAAGGCTTATTGAGAAACTTTGATTTTTTTCTCAACTAACAAAGCAATGTTTTCAAAAATCGGATATTTGAAACATATCGAATTAAGAATTGGTCTATAAAATTAAAAAGGGGATCGATCATGAAATTAAGGCATTTTACTATCTTGTTTTTCGTTATATTAATACTTTCTGCTTGTAACAATAGTATAGATCAGAAAGAAGATTTAGGAGAAATTTATAGTATTGCATTGAATTCCATAATGGAACAGGACAAAGAATTAGATAACGGAATGAAATTTATAGCTATTGATATGAGTAATTTTAATGAATTGGATGAACAGGATAAAAAAGAAATTTTAAATTTTTTTAAAGAAAAATATAAAATTGAGGTAATGGATGCCACTTTTGAAGAACTTAAAGAAAAAGGTTTTTACAACTCGGACACAATGTCTTTGGATGGTATA
Organism: Metabacillus fastidiosus NBRC 101226; assembly: GCF_001591625.1. GTDB lineage: Bacteria > Bacillota > Bacilli > Bacillales > Bacillaceae > Metabacillus > Metabacillus fastidiosus. Next base: position 190 of record NZ_BCVG01000169.1, on the reverse strand, counting down.
CTTCTTAGCCTTGAAAAAGTCGAGTTCAAGTTTAATAATAATGTCTTTTTTGAGGGTTCCAAATATAGTTCAGCCTTAGGGACGGTTGGGGTAGAAGTTATGGTTCATTATAAAGACGATAATTGGAAGGTTAAAGAAGCCAAAATGACTTGGGTTAGTTAATTTTTATCCCAGCCTTAACGGGCAGTAA
>NZ_BCVG01000168.1 GCF_001591625.1 Metabacillus fastidiosus NBRC 101226 | reverse complement strand
AATACTATTATCAGACTTTCTTCATTATAAAGACCTAAAAATCACTTGTCAAGTGATAAATTATCTTTTTAAGAATTTCTGCGAGCCATCAACGACGGCTTTTATAATTTAACATAACTTATAATTATTCGTCAACCTTTTTTAGTTGATAAATTTCTCCTCCACATTTTCCACATACATATCTCTTCGTATCCATTCTTCTTTTCCTTGTAAATAATTGTGCACACTTCTTACATTCATAATGAATAACACGCTTCTGTACCTTTTTCCCATCCTTTAAAGGTGTACAAAATCTAGGAGCATCTACTGTTTTTAACAACATTTTAAAATCACTGTCCTGGTGTCTGTAGCCTTTCCCCTCTAAATGTAAATGATAATGACAAAGTTCATGCTTAATAATCCCAATTATTTCACTTTCGCCGTGCTCTTCTAAATATTTAGGATTAATATCAATATTATGGCTTGCTAGTAAATACCTGCCGCCAGTTGTTCTTAATCTTTTGTTAAAAGTAGCCTCATGTTTAAATTCTTTTTCAAAAAATTTAATAGATATTTCCTCAACTAATCTTTGTAGTTCTGTATTATCCAAAAACGCACACCGCTTTCTAAGCTTATTTCCGAACAGGACATCATATAGCTGCATATACATTATATAACCTATAATCCCATTATAATAAATGAGGAGGTATGAGCAATGCCCTCATGGCTGGAAAAACAAATTCAAAAAGCCTTTTTAGAAAAAAATCATTATCAAATCAGACTGCTCAATCAATGTTGGTTCTTCTACAGAAAAAAACACTGCTCATAGGCAGTGTTTTCCAGAAATTTATAAATCATTTTTTTATTTTCAACAAGAAAATACTCTTATTAATAAGGAGCTGAGCCGGCTGAGACAAATCCTTTAGATCGTCATGAATACTCTTCCTTATATCTAAGGCTTTCTTTAAAATCATACTCTTTTCATCATCAGTAAAGTTTACGATAAACTTTTTCACTCTTCATATATTCTGCTCCAAATTTATGATGCCACATCTATTTGATCTGATTTTCCCTTCCCCTTTCCACGAATAGTCATCGCGATAACAGCTGCTACAGCTAGAGCTATAATCATCATAATGAAAGAAGAATTAAATGAACCGCCACTTACTTGGATCATATAACCCATTAATAATGGAGATATGAAACCTGCAATAGATCCAAAACAGTTAACCATTGAAGTACCTGATGCCATAATTTTTGAAGGAAGAGAGTCAACAACCATAGCCCAGAAACCACCTTGAGCTAAGAACATAAAGAAAGCTGCAAGACATTGGTAAAGAATAACCATTGTTAAAGAAGAAGCTTGGAACATAAAGTATAAAGCTAAACCTCCCGCTATTGCGTTAGGAACAAACACCCATTTTCTATTGCCTGTCATTTTATCCGATATATACCCTCCAAGAATGATCCCTACCGTACCAACTAAATATGGTAATGCACTATAGAGACCTGTATCCATTAGTGAAAGACCTTTTTCATTAATTAAATAAGAAGGTAACCAAGAAGTAAAGCCCCAGAACGTAATATCAAAGAAGAACCAAATAAGTGCCATTTGCCATAAAATTGGTTTCTTTAATAGTTCTTTAAAAGATACGTCTGATTTCTTTTTGCTAGATACTTTTGTTTCCAACACATCTTCATCTAACTCCGCAAGTTCTTCTTCTGTCATTTTAGGATGATCTTCCGGATTATCTTTAAACTTAAACCAAATATAAACACCAATTAAAATTCCTGGAATACCCATTATGATAAAGACCATACGCCATCCAAAAGCGGCGATAATCGCTGCTGCTGCAATAGCTGCTAAAGCTGGTCCTAACGTATTTACAGTTGATTGAATACCTGTTGCTGTCCCACGCTGCTTACTAGGAAAGTAAGTAGCAATTCCTTTATATGCCGCACCAGGCAAACAAGCTTCACCTAAACCGAAAACAAATCGAAGTATTAACAGAAGCGGATAAGAGAAAACTAATCCTGTTACAGATGTAAAAATAGACCACCATACAATAGCAACACTCATAACACGGCGGAAACCAAATTTATCTGCTAACATTCCCCCTGGAATTTGGAATAGAGCATAGCCAGCAAAGAAAATACTTAATAATAATCCTTGTTGTGTTGTATTTAAGCTGAGATCTTCTCCTATAAATGGTAATGCAATTGTGATAACCATACGGTCTAGAAAAGAAAATAACCAGCATAACCATAATACTGCCAAAACTGAATAACGGACTTTCCACTTTTTCTTTGAATGTGATTTTAATTGATCATTCATCAATGTACCCCCTTGTCTATTTCCACATAAATTTCTTTTCCACTGAAACGCTTTCATTATTAGGAAATATTGAAAATTCAAATCCTATTATTTTTGTTTTCTAAAGAAACCCCTTTCAAAATTAATCTGTTGAATTTTTCAACTGTTCCGTACGTAGATAATACATAATCATGTAAACAATTTGTTAAATCAGGGACGAAATATATCTATTTCTAAATAAAGTGCTTTCAAATGGGAACGAATTGCATTTAATAGTGATAAAACGAGAAAGATAAAAAGAGAGGTATGTTAGTTAATCCAATAAAAAAACTGACGTAAAATAACGTCAGTTTTTCTCAAATAACCCTTTTACAAGTAAAGGGTGCTATATAATTAAAAACCTAAAGATTGACGAACAGATTTTATATATGATCGACTAATCGGAGCTTTAGAGCCATCACAAAAAATCACATTATAAGTCCCGTTAAACCATTGTTCTATTTCATTTACATAATCCATGTTGATTATATACCCACGATGCACTCGCAAAAAAGAATGACTTTGTAATTTTTGTTCAATTTCATAAAGAGGAGTATCAATTACATACTTCTCATTCAATGTTTTAACAATTACCTGCCGATTCTCTGTCCCAACATAAATAATATCATGGATATCCACCAATATAATTCGTTCATCTTTGACAACCGCCAGCTTATTTACATTTTTTTCAGACTTTATATTTTTTTCTTGTAATGATTGGTCGCTTTCTTTTTTTAATTGTTTCCACATTACTATTTTTTCTATTGTTTGTTCAATTCTTTTTTCCTCATATGGCTTTAAAATATAATCAACAGCATCAAGTTCAAAAGCTGTTACCGCATAATCATCAAAAGCGGTGACAAATACAATATATGGTACCTTTTTTAATGATCGCAGTTGTTTAGCTAATTCTATTCCGTTGCCATTTGCCAAATGAATATCTAAAAAAACAACTTCCGGCTGTAACCGATGAATATCCCAAATTGCTTTTTGTATTTCATCCGCTTCCCCTATTACCTCGATTTTATTACTTTCAGCAAGTAATTCTTTAAAATCTTCTCTAGCATATATCTCATCTTCAATCAAGTAAGCTGTTATCACTAAGCTGTACCCCTCTTTCATATTGAAGTGGAATCACGATTGTAATATCCGTTCCTTTGTTCACCTGACTTTTGATAGAGAAAAGAGCCTCTGGACCAAACACTAACGATAATCGCTCTTTGATATTTTGTATTGCTATCCCTGTTCCTTTATTGGATATGATTTCTTTTGAACCCAACAACTTAAGTCTCTCACTAGAAATTCCTACACCATTATCTTTAATTGAAATGTTAAGGAAACCTTCTTCATTAACAATAGTAATTTGAACAGTTTCATTTTCACATCGTTCTGAAAAACCATGAACGATAGCATTTTCAACTAAAGGTTGGATTGTAAAAGGGGGTATTAATGCTGTTTCAATACTAGGGTCTATTTTTGTTTCAAGGAAAAAACGTTCTGGAAAACGAGCTTGCTCTAAAGAAAAATAAGCCAACACAGTTTCTATTTCCTTCTCAATCGGTATTAAAGTCTGCCTTGTCATACTGGTATTATTACGAAGAAAGGTACTTAACTGAATAAGAAGTTTCCTAGCAAATAAAGGATCTCTTTTACAAAGAGCTGCAATGACATTAAGAGAATTAAAAAGGAAATGAGGATGAATTTGAGCCTGTAATGCCTTTATCTCTGCGTTCTGTAATAATACTTTATGACGCTCAGCCTCTCCTATTTCCAGCTGCGTAGACAATAGCATAATTAACCCTTCAGCTAATTCCTTCTCTGCATCATTAAATTTATAAGATCTTGTATAATATAACTTTAAAGTACCTACAGGCTTTTCTCTTATAAGTAATGGAATAATAATAACTGCTTTCAATGGCCATTTAAATGGAATATGGTCAAACTCTGGCATCGACTTTAAAATAAAAATTTCTCCTGTTTGAAGCACATGTCTCATCGCCTCTTGATCATGTACCTGTAACAGATGATCGTATTCCTTCCCCTTACCTATATGGGCCAAAACCTTATTTAAATCTGTAATAGCTACAGAATCTGCATTAGTATAAGTACATAATATACGAGCTACTTTTTCGCAAGAGTATTCATCTAAACCTTGTCTGAAAAATGGTAATGTTTTATTTGCAATAAATAAAGCCTTTTGGGTTTGAAGCGCCTTTACCTTTTCTTCCTCACGTAATACATTATAAAAAATTAACGCACAGATCCAAATACCAATACTATTTACAATAATAATTGGTAACCCTGTCAGTTTAATTAATAATACTGCTACTTCATAAGATTCGGTAAATAGAGGGATTAAAATAATTTCAATGGATAATATTAAAGTGCTGATCATTAAAATAAATGATGGTTGAATCTCTTTTTTATAAGCAATTTTCCTATTGATCAGACCGGCAATTAATCCACCAAAGACTGTTAAAAGAAGAGTCGCCGTGCTAATAAATCCACCTAAAAAATACCGATGCCCTCCTGCAATCATTCCAGCACCAAGACCTACAGCAGGACCACCAAAAAGGCCTCCTAAAATCACTCCTATATTACGAGTATCGGCAATTGCTTTAAAAGATCCTATATTCTCTTCTAAACGGTTAAAAGATACATTAGAAACATCAGGATGGATCACAATTCCTGTATAATTTCCAATTACTCCAAATGAACCAAAAACAAAAATCATTACTATTTTGCCTTTCCAGCTTAAACGCTGGTAAATCATTTGCCGAAAAAGGTTAAGCCTGGTAATTAAAAATGCAATTGTAACAATCATGCACATTCGCCAAATCAATTGATAGATTAAATCTAACATAGAAAAACTTCTCCTATCTTCTAACATACAACACCTAAAAAAGTGGACTAAACTTCGCTCGTTAAAGCAAGTTGATCTACATCTAACATATAGGGTTATAGAAGAAACCTTTTAGGAAAACGAATAAAGTGAAACTTCTATCAG
>NZ_BCVG01000167.1 GCF_001591625.1 Metabacillus fastidiosus NBRC 101226 | reverse complement strand
ACCATCGTAACATTTCCTTATTCCTTTGTCAATAACTTTTTTCGAAATTGTTTTTGAACATAATTTCATTTGCGTTAAGGACAGGATTACATCTTATCAAAAATAAGTAATCTTGTAAACCCCTAAATTCTTTTCTGAAAGGGAAAATTTTTTCTTAAAATCATTTTCTCTCAGCGGGGAATTCCTATACTACTCCGATTCATTACATATGTCAACAAAATTTTAAAAACAACTAAAACCAGTTCAGCCTCTGCTATTCCATATACTATAATCCTTTCTTAGATGCTAAGGATAAATTAATATATGGCAGAAATGTTTAACTTAATGCTTGTTCTAAAAAAAGAGACTCTTTTATCTGCTGATCAATAACTGACTGCATAAAAAACTCACGTTATAGTACTATCATTTAGAAACTAATTATTTTTTTCTATAATTCATCATATGCTTATTTTCTTTCTATATATAAAGTGATGCACTCTGTATTCCCTTCTCTTTAATCAATTTGACTTTCTATTAAAGAACTTTCTCAGACATTGAAATAAATTCACTTACAGCAAAAGGTATATACTTATCTTTTTTCCAAATCATCGCAAGCTCCAAATTGATTTCCTGACTCTTTTTAAAGGGAATAGCAATTATATCTTTACTGTAAATCTTCTTACAGATCCTTTTTGGCAGTAAGGCGATTCCTAAATTTGTCTCTACTAACTCGATCATAAAGTCTTTTTGGGAGCTTTCACATATAATATTCGGATAAAAATCCTTCTTCGTGCAACGCTCTATAATACGGTCAAAAAGAGAAAATGTTTTTTGATACAAAATAAAAGGTTCTGTTTTTAAGTCAGAAAAGTCAATTTCCTCTTTTAAAGCTAAAGGATGGTTCTTATGTACGATTAACATCAATGGATCTTTATACAAATCAATCATGTTTAAAAATTCTTTTTGAATCGGAAAATTTTTAGATATGAATCCGACGTCAAGTGAACCATCATCTATCCCTTGTTTTATTGTTTTCGTACCAACCTCTGTTAAAATAAGTTTTACTAAAGGATAAGCTTCTTTGAAATCACCAATTAATTTAGAAAAGAAAGTTGCATCGATAGTCGGTGATATTCCAATCCTAATTTCCCCTTTTTTCAGCTCTATCACATCTGTTAATTCAGAAGTAAGATTCTTGAATCCATCAATCACTTTTCTTGCGTTTACTAACACAGCTTTCCCAGCGTCTGTTAATTCCATCTGTTTAGAAGATCTGTAAAAGAGGGGCACTCCTAATTCTTCTTCCAAATTTTTAATTGCTTTACTTAAAGATGGTTGTGAAATATGCAGAACTGCAGCTGCTTTAGTAAAATTTAAATGTTTTGCAACTTCTGAAAAATATTCTAGATGCCGGATATCCACGATATATTCACTCGCTTCCAAATTTATAATCTCTATATTAAATAAGTTATTCATAACCATCAGTAATTTCAGATCGTATATAACTACCATAATCGAACTTTATATATGTTATAAAGTAATCTGCCTTGCTTTATTTGCAAAACGAGCTTAGATTTAATACAGTGAGGGTAGAACAAACTATTCCCTATACATCTATAGCTAAAAGGCATAATGCCTATTCAAAAAATATATTTTTCAATATAGTTAAACTTTTATAAAATGAAAAGTGCGAATAGTTTTTAGTAAAATGATGTAAAACTACGTATATACTTTCTTTTATTTTAAGCGTTACATAAGCATGTATCAAATCTTTCGTAAATTTTCAACTAATATACTGGAGGTATCCAAATGACAAACTATGTAAAAACAGGAAGTCTACAAGTTGCCGAGGTACTTTACAACTTCGTTAACACACAAGTAATTCCTGAAAGTGGAGTAACTGTAGAAGATTACTGGGCAAATTTTGAGAAATTAATTGATGAGCTTGCACCAGAGAACAAAGCGCTTTTAGAAAAAAGGGACGAGCTTCAAAAGAAAATTGACGACTGGCACAGAGAGCACAAAGGAAACTTTGAGTTCAGCGAGTATAAATCATTCTTAGAAAGCATCGGTTATTTAGAGCCTGAAGTTGAAGACTTTAAAGTTACTACTAGTAAAGTAGATGAAGTAATTACATCACAAGCAGGACCGCAATTAGTTGTACCTGTTGATAATGCACGTTATGCACTTAATGCCGCTAATGCTAGATGGGGCAGTCTTTATAATGCCTTATACGGTACAGATGCGATCAGCGAAGAAGACGGCGCTGAACAAGGTAAAGGCTATAATGAAAAACGCGGTGCAAAAGTTATTGAATTCGCGAAAAATTTCCTTGATCAAGCTGTTCCTTTAGCAAACGGATCACATAAAGATGCTGTAAAATATTCAGTTGTTGACGGTAAATTAGCTGTTGAACTTAACAATGGTGAAACTACTGGTCTAAAACAGGCTGAAAAATTTGTAGGATTCAATGGATCAGAAGAAAATCCTTCTGCTGTTTTAATTAAAGATAACGGTTCACATTTCGAACTTCAATTTGATGAAAATCATAACATCGGTAAAACAGACAACGCACATATGAAAGACATTCTTATCGAAGCTGCTCTTACAGCGATTATGGACTTCGAAGATTCAATCGCTGCTGTTGATGCAGAAGATAAAACACATGTATACAGCAATTTACTAGGCTTAATTAAAGGTGATCTTGCTGCTTCATTTAAAAAAGGCGACAAAACAGTTACAAGAACACTTAATCCTGACCGCGTTTACAACACACCTGAAGGCGGAGAATTAACATTATCTGGACGTTCTCTTCTATTCATCCGTAACGTTGGTCATTTAATGACATCTAATGCGATTTTAGACCGTAACGGAAACGAAGTTCCTGAAGGAATTATGGATGGTATGGTTTCTGCTTTAATCGCTAAACATGATGTACTAAAACATGGTAAATTCCAAAATTCAACAACAGGATCAATCTATATCGTTAAACCGAAAATGCACGGTTCAGAAGAAGTTGCTTTCGCTAACAAACTTTTCAATCGTATTGAAGACTATATTGGTTTAGAAAGAAACACTCTTAAAATCGGTGTTATGGACGAAGAACGCCGTACTAGCGTAAACTTAAAAAATTGTATCCATGCTGTTAAAGAACGTGTTGTATTCATTAACACTGGTTTCTTAGACCGTACTGGTGATGAAATGCATACTTCTATGGAAGCTGGAGTTTTCGTTCGTAAAGGTGATATGAAATCTCAAACATGGCTTCAAGCTTATGAGAAAAACAATGTGAAAAACGGCTTACTTACTGGCTTACAAAACCATGCACAAATCGGTAAAGGTATGTGGGCAATGCCTGATCTTATGAAAGCGATGCTTGAGCAAAAAGGTGCACAATTACAAGCTGGTGCGAATACTGCTTGGGTTCCATCACCTACTGCTGCTGCATTACATGCATTACATTATCATCAAACAAATGTTATTGATGTGCAAAATGCATTAAAATCAGACACTAAAGACTATCGTGATGAAATTCTTCAAATTCCTTTAGCTGAAAATCCACAATGGACAGCTGAAGAAATTAAACAAGAATTAGACAATAACTGCCAAGGTATTTTAGGCTATGTTGTTCGTTGGGTTGAATTAGGTAGAGGAGCTTCTAAAGTTCCTGATATTAACAATATCGGACTTATGGAAGACCGTGCAACATTAAGAATCTCTAGCCAACTTTTAGCTAACTGGTTACACCACGGCGTGTGCACAGAAGAGCAAGTAATGGATTCACTTAAACGTATGGCTAAAGTTGTGGACGAGCAAAACAGCGATGATCCTAAATATCGTCCAATGGCTCCAAACTTCGATGAGTCAAACGGATTCAGAGCAGCTTGCGAACTTATTTTCAAAGGTACTGAACAGCCAAGCGGTTACACTGAACCACTTTTACACAGTATCCGCGCGGAAGAAAAAGCTAAAGTTGCAGCAGCAAGAGCTTAATTTTAAATAATAATGTGAGACTGAAATCTTCTCCGGATTTCAGTCTCTTTTATTTTAATAGTAAATTCCTTCATATATTAAAAAGCTTAGTAACATGCAGAAAAAAACAGTAGTATGAGCGGACTAAAAAATGTTTTAATAGAGAATGGCACAATAATTATTGCAAATAATGGAGGTTTAATATATATGTTACTTTCTATAGATAATTTAAGTCACAGCTTTGGAGACCGCACTTTATTTAAAGATGTTTCATTGCGCCTTCTGGCAGGCGAACATGTTGGATTAGTCGGGGCAAATGGTGTCGGTAAATCAACACTTATGAATATCATTACAAATCAGCTTATCCATGATACCGGCCGTGTGGAATGGACTCCCGGTGTTAAATATGGCTATCTTGATCAGCATACAATTTTAACACCTGGTAAGACAATACGCGATATATTAAGCGATGCCTTCCTTCCTTTATTCGAACAGGAAAAACAATTAAATGAAGTGACAGAGAAAATGGCAACTGCGACTCCTGAAGAGCTTGAGGAGCTATTGGAGAAAATGGCTGTTATCCAAGACCGTCTCGATGCTGGCGGCTTCTATAATCTTGATATTAAAATTGAAGAAACAGCTCGCGGTCTTGGTTTAGATGCAATTGGCCTTGAGCGTGATGTAGCAGCATTAAGTGGCGGACAGAGAACAAAAGTATTATTGGCTAAACTTCTTTTAGAACAGCCTGACGTGCTATTGCTTGACGAGCCGACAAACTACCTTGATGTGGAGCATATTCGCTGGCTGAGCCATTACTTAAAAGAATATCCACATGCTTTTATTCTAATCTCACATGATACAGAATTTATGAATGGCGTTTCAAATGTTATTTTCCATCTAGAATTTTCTAGAATGAACCGCTATACAGCAACATATGAGAAGTTTTTAGAGCTGGCAGAGATAAATAAAAATCAGCATATTAATGCATATGAAAAGCAGCAGGAATTCATTAAAAAGCAAGAAAACTTTATTTCAAAAAATAAGGCTCGCTATTCAACGACAGGCCGTGCGAAAAGCCGTCAAAAGCAGCTTGATCGAATGGAACGTATCGACAGACCGGAAACTGCTGTGAAACCAACATTTGAATTTAAAGAGTCACGCGCCAGCAGTCGTTATGTATTTGAAGGAAAAGATTTAGAAATCGGCTACAATGAACCTCTTCTACCAAAGCTGACTATGACAATTGAACGCGGAGAAAAAATTGCAATTGTCGGCTGTAACGGTATCGGGAAATCGACATTATTAAAGACAATTCTCGGAAAGATTAAACCTCTTGGCGGCAATGCTGTTCAAGGTGACTTTTTATATCCATCCTACTTTGAACAGGAAGTAAAAGCGGAGAGTATTACACCAATTGACGATGTTTGGAATGCATTCCCAAGCCTTGATCAACATCAAGTACGAGCATTACTTGCACGTGCTGGATTAAAAAATGAACATATCTCTCGTCCATTAAGCCAATTAAGCGGTGGAGAGCAAGCAAAGGTGCGATTATGTAAGCTGCAAATGAATGAAAGCAACTGGTTATTATTTGACGAGCCGACAAACCATCTGGATATCGTTGCAAAAGAAGAGCTAAAACGTGCGATCAAAGCATATAAAGGGACAGTTGTCCTCGTCTGCCATGAACCTGACTTCTACGAAGACTGGGTAACAAAAGTATGGGACATTGAAGACTGGGCTGAAAAATCAGCACAATAAAGTGAAACTTCTATCAG
>NZ_BCVG01000166.1 GCF_001591625.1 Metabacillus fastidiosus NBRC 101226 | reverse complement strand
TTACTGCTCGTTAAGGCTTGGATAAACAATAATAAAAACGGCTGCAGTTCAGCCGTTTTTATCTTCGCTCGGATAATTTTTAAATTTATGCGGCTCTTCCTTCATTTGCTCAAGCATCACTTCAATTAGTTCAATTGGAAATGTTGCTTTTTGTGCTTCTTCTTCTTCATGTACATATGTAACGATATAAAATGAATCATCTTTTGTAACTTCAATGTTTTCTAATTTGAAATCGACTGTTAACATTTCATAAAAAAGATCTGCTGTCTGCTGTGCCGCCTCATCTTCTTTCCGAAAGTCTGCAACCGCTTTAATCGTCAGCCAATTATACAAATTATCACGCAATGATTTCATCTATACCCTCCCGCTTCGTTTCGCCTGACGTAATCTCACTTTATATATAATTAAAATTAATGCCGCAATGACAAGCCCTTCTCCAACTGGTAAAAAGATTGCTAAAAAAGTAAGGACTGTACAGCCTAAAGCTAAAAAAGTATAAACAATAACTGACTTTAAAATCGGTAATTTTAACGCAAAGCCTAATTTATAGACGAGAATCGATAAAGCTAAAAGGGTAAAATATAGCAACCACATTTTTATTTCAGGATTTTCATCGATTTGATATAGGCTAGCGAAAAATGAAAACCGTTCTGTAGGATCCATTTCTTCCTCCCCCTTCAAAAAATATAAAAACAAAGCTGCTTTATCAGCAGCTTCGTTTCCAATTATATATCATTGTTTAAGATAATCCAGCTAATTTTTTCTTTTTAGCTGCTTTTTCACGTTCATTTTTATCTAAAATTTTCTTTCTTAAGCGGATTGATTCCGGTGTTACTTCACAGTATTCATCATCATTTAAATATTCAAGTGATTCTTCCAGTGTCATAATACGCGGTTTTTTCATACTTGTCGTCTGGTCTTTCGTTGCAGAACGAATATTTGTTTGTTGTTTCATTTTCGCAATGTTAACAACTAAATCATTTTCACGGTTATGTTCACCGACGATCATCCCTTGATACACTTCTGTACCTGGTTCAACGAAGATCACACCACGGTCCTCAATTCCTTGAATACCATAAGCAGATGCTTTACCATTTTCCATTGAAACAAGAACACCTTGACGGCGACCACCGACTTGCCCTTGCTGCATCGGTTTATAGCTGTCAAACGTATGGTTAATAATACCAAAACCACGTGTTAATGACATAAATTCTGTTGAATAACCGATTAATCCACGTGCTGGTACATTGAAAATAAGACGCACTTGGCCGTTTCCATTGTTAATCATATCAATCATATCACCTTTACGTGCACCAATTGATTCCATAATTGCACCTGTATGCTCTTCAGGAACGTCAATTTGCACACGTTCAACCGGCTCACAACGAACACCGTCAATTTCTTTTACGATAACTTCTGGTTTTGATACTTGAAGCTCATATCCTTCACGGCGCATATTTTCAATTAAGATAGAAAGATGCAATTCTCCACGCCCTGAAACGATCCAAGCGTCAGGTGAATCTGTGTTGTCAACACGTAAACTTACATCTGTTTGCAGCTGTGCCATTAATCTTTCTTCAATTTTTCTTGATGTAACGAATTTACCTTCACGACCGGCAAATGGACTGTTATTAACAACAAAAGTCATTTGTAATGTCGGTTCATCAATATGAAGAATTGGAAGTGCTTCCTGATGTTCAACAGGACAAACAGTTTCTCCAACGTTGATATCTTCCATTCCGGAAACAGCTACAAGATCTCCTGCTTTTGCTTCTTGAATTTCAATACGTTTTAATCCTTGGAAACCGAATAATTTCGTTACACGGAAATTTTTTGCAGAACCGTCAAGCTTCATTAATGAAACTTGTTGTCCAACTTTCATCGTTCCGCGGAATACACGACCGATACCGATACGTCCAACGAAATCATTATAATCAAGTAAAGATACTTGGAATTGAAGTGGTTCAGCACTGTTATCCACCGGTGCTGGAATATTCTCAACAATCGCTTCAAATAATGATTCCATATTCTCATCTTGCTTATCCACAGTCGTGCTTGCTGTACCGTTAATTCCAGAAGCATAAATAACCGGGAATTCAAGCTGTTCTTCATTTGCATCTAATTCAATGAATAAATCTAATACTTCGTCAACTACTTCTTTTGGACGCGCAAAGTCACGGTCAATTTTATTAACAACAACAATAGGTGTTAAATTTTGCTCTAATGCCTTTTTCAATACGAAACGAGTTTGCGGCATACAGCCTTCATATGCATCAACAACAAGTAATACACCGTCAACCATTTTCATAATACGCTCAACTTCTCCACCGAAGTCAGCATGTCCTGGTGTATCCATAATGTTAATTCTTTTCTCTTTATAAGTAATCGCAGTATTTTTCGCTAAAATTGTAATTCCGCGTTCTCTCTCAATATCGCCTGAGTCCATTGCACGCTCAGCAACTTGCTCATTTGTACGGAATGTACCTGATTGGTGCAGTAATTGGTCAACAAGTGTCGTTTTACCATGGTCAACGTGGGCGATAATAGCTATATTACGAATATCATTTCGAAGTTCCACAATTTCATCTCCTCATAATTTGAAAAGCACAAGTACTTAAAAAGTACTGGAGCTAGCCATAAAAACTTTATTACATTCAAAAAGGTAGACATACCTACAAGTTATCATTACTTTAATTATCAAACTTCTCGAATATTGTGCTATTTTTTGAACATTTTGTCACTATTTTTTAACTTTGATATTATAACAAAAAATGTAGTAGAAAAAAAGAAACATTTTCGCTACACTAATGAAAAAGGTGGAAAGGGCTGCTGCATAATGAAATTAGGTAAGTGGATATTTTTATTATTAGCATTTTTAGCCGCTATGTGCATGACATTAATTGGAGTTGCCATCGGCATGCGGAGCACACTCGGAACAGCCGGTGCTATTTTCGCATTAATCGTCATTATGGGTACAGGCTTTACCTTAAAAAAGAAGATGAGCGATACACTTTAATGATTTTATCAGCGACTTTCCCATGAAAGAGGCTGGCACCAAGTGCCAGCCTCTTTCATAATGGTCTTACTAAAATCATATATTCTTTTTCAGTATCTGATTTTTCCACTTTGAATTGTTCAAAATTACATTTTGCTAAAAAAAGCAGCCAGTCATCTCTTTCAATAGGGCATGCAGCAAAAATTGCTTTATGATTTTCCTTGCTAAGCTCATTGCAAATATTATCTATTATTTGTCTTCCATACCCATCTCCGCGCAGCCCTGGTTCAATGAGTACAGTTCCGAGCCACGGCTTCTCATTCGACGGTGACCATTCTAAAAAATAAGAAATTCCAACCGGCATGCTCTTATCATACCATATATACCATTTTCCATGATACATTTTGTAGACAAGTAAATATTCCTCTATATTACCTTCAAACTTTTCTTCCCTTTTCCATTCTGGACTTGCTTGTGCTATCTCCTCAAGAAAAGGGTAGTCATCCACCGCTAGTTCCTTATATATCAGCATCTTATTTATTTATATACTCATCAAGTATTTGCTGGTGAACATTTCTTTCTCCAGCGAAAAAGCTACTGTTTTCTAATAGATTAAGTGGTTCTCCATACACTGTCGTAGCAACGGCACCAACTTCCTCTAAGAGCACCAATCCTGCTGCATAATCCCATGCAGAAAGCCTCATTGTAATATAAGAGCTAATCCGTCCTGAAGCGACAAATGCACACTCTAAAGCAGCTGAGCCAAAGCATCTCGTTCCTCTTATCCTCTTTATAAGGGGCGCTAATATCCGGTAGTCAATACGTCTATTTTCAGTTACCCATGACGGGCTTATACTAATAATCGCTTCTTCAATCCTTGTTTCCTTAAGTTTAGGAAGCTGTACATCATTCATAAATGCACCTTGTCCTTTAACCGCGTGGTATAATTCATTATGTACAACATCATAGATTAATCCAATCTGCCCGACTCCATCTTTATAAATCCCGACTGAGATTGCAAAATTTCTTTTTTGATGAATAAAGTTCATCGTCCCATCAATCGGATCAATAATCCAAATAATTCCTTCAACAGATGTTATATCGTGACCAGATCCTTCTTCTCCTAAAATTTTATGTTCTGGATATACTTCTTTAATTTTACCCATTAAGAACTGTTCTGTTTCTTTATCAATATTCGTTACTAGATCATTTGGATTTGATTTCGTTTCAATCGACAATGTTGTCGCAAATGATTGTCTAATAAGTTCCCCTGCTTCTTGCACCCATTTTTTTGCATTGTGATCAATTTCATTCCAATTTGTCATTGTTCAAACAACACCCTTCTCTGTTTCAGATGCTACCACTTTAAGGATACTGTATTGAATTAACTTAAATCAAGTAGATAAGTTTAGAGTATTTGCCGCATAATATTACATGAAGCTGACATCTTTTCGCCAGACATGATAAAAACGAACCTATTTTAGGTTCGTTCATGCAAAGACCGTTTAAGAATGGAGTCTCATCCATTCATTTCGTAATCTCTCTAACTTCTGTTTGCATTTTTTCTTCTCTTCATCATCATTTCTTTGCATTGCATCGTAAAGGGTGGCTAATTCATAATCTAACTCAAGTCTTAACACCCCAATACGGCTACTCGATCCTCTTGGCAAATTTCTTTTAACAATCTGTTTCATTTTCTACCGCCCCTTTCTACTCATTGTTCCTAAAAGCAATGTTCACATTTTACAATTTTCAGATAGTTTGTTTTTTTATATAATATGTTGTTGGAAACAGGTACGGAACTTCGACCTGAAAATTGTGTATTTACCTAATTAATACGATAAATCTTCATTTTCAGAACGCATTTTTGTATGTAATAATTTGTACCTATGATAAAATATGCTTATTATAGCGATCAGGAGTGATTTTTTTGACTTTTACAGGTTTCAATGACACAGATTTTAATGTTTTTTCAATAAATGGACTTGATGAAAGAATGGAAGGACTCAAATCAATCATTCGTCCAAAATTTGAAGCATTAGGCACTCATTTCGCACCGACTTTGTCTGCTTTAACCGGTGATGAAATGTTTACACATATCGCAAAACATGCTCGCAGATCTGTTAATCCCCCGAATGATACATGGGTTGCTTTTGCTACGAATAAAAGGGGCTATAAAATGCTTCCACATTTTCAAATCGGATTGTGGGGCACGCATGTGTTCGCTTGGTTTGCTCTTATTTATGAAGCACCGATGAAAGCTGAATACGGGCGTTTACTACAAGAAAACTGGTCAGAAATCAGAGCAAAAATCCCTGGAGATTTCGTCTGGTCTATCGATCATATGAAACCAGAAGTTTTAAAACAAAGCGAGTTTTCTGACGATGAGTTCCAAGCAATGTTTACACGCCTGCAAACAGTTAAAAAGGCTGAGCTTCTATGCGGTATTACGATTAATAAGGAAGATAGTGCAAAAATGAGCGGCGATGAATTTATTGAGAAAATTGAACGAACTTTTGAAGCATTAATGCCTTTGTACAAGCTTTCCCAGGAAGCAAGCTTGGCAAACGTTTGAGCGGGTTAAAAAACAATAAAATTATCTAAAATTGAAGGGTCTGACCCCTCTAGCTTGATGTTAGAGAGGTCAGACCCTTATTTATTTCGATTTATTCCAGCCTTAACGGCATTTAAAGTTCTAAAAATTCGAAGAAGTTAAGTGGGAGATCCAACTTCCCTTAAAGATCCGAATAATAGAACAC
>NZ_BCVG01000165.1 GCF_001591625.1 Metabacillus fastidiosus NBRC 101226 | reverse complement strand
CTGATAGAAGTTTCACTTTATATGATACTTAATAATCAAAAAGATCCCCATCCTAAGATTCTGAAAAGGACAAGAAAAATAGGTGAGGATCAGCTGCCCGTAAAAAGATCCGGCCAGCAGTTCATCTAATACTTGAATATCTGCTTACTTCGTGCCTGCTTTTTCATCTAACTCATCGAAATATTTAGCTGCACCCGGATGTAATTGCATATTACCTAAACCTTCCCGTGCTGTTTCAGCTGTAATAAACGTACCTTTAGCATGTGTAATTTTATCTGTATTTTCATACAATGCTTTCGTCATTTCATATACTAAATCTTCCTCTACGTCCTTTTTAACAACTAACATTGCTTTAACCGCTACTGTCTTTATATCTTCCTTAATACTATATGTTCCGTTTGGAACTGTTTCTTCCGCATAGTATGGATACTTTGCAATTAGTTCTTTTATTTTCTCATCAGTAATTGGAACAATTACGATATCATTTTGTGCTGATAATGCTTCTACTGCACCAGTTGGCGTACCAGCCGTAATAAATGCAGCATCAATATTTCCCGCTTGAATGCCATCTGCTGACTCATCAAAAGATAGATTTTGAGCTTTTATATCTTTATCAGACAAACCATGAATTTCTAATATTTGCATTGCATTAATATAAACGCCAGATCCAGGAGCACCTACTGAAACTTTCTTCCCTTTTAAATCTTCAATAGATTTAATTCCCGATTTTGCTGTCGTTACGAGCTGTACTGTTTCCGGATAAAGAGTGCTGATCGCTTGAATATTATCAATTGCTTTATCTTTAAACATCTCTTTTCCTTCAATTGCATATGCTGCAATATCTGTTTGTGAAAATGCTATTTCTGCATCACCTGCTCTTAATGTTTCCATATTCTCTGCAGAAGCACCAGATGTTTGCGGTGTAATATTTGCAGCCGTGTTATCTGAAATAATCTTTCCAATTTGTCCGCCAAGAGGATAATATGTACCGCCAGTTCCACCTGTTAATAGACTTAGATTTTTATTTCCGCTGCCGCTCTTTTCTTCGCCTGCTACTCCTCCGCTAGTCTTCTCTTTTCCTCCACTACAGGCAGCAAGAACCATTGTAAGCGTTAATAACACAACAAATAAAAAACTCTTTCTAAGTTTTTTCAAAATCCTTCCCCCTTTGTAATATTTATGTAATTGTTTGTAAATCTATCATAACATGAGGAATATTAATAGAGTCAAAGGATTTCATACCCAAAATAAAGACAAAAAGCCACAATTAAGTGGCTTATCGTACAAGGTTCTTTTTCGGTTGTGGCAGTTTTGCAAGAGCATTGTCTAAATCACGGATTAAATCATCAACATTTTCTAATCCGACACTTAAGCGCAGAACTCCATCTGTAATCCCGCGTGCGTCACGTGCTTCCTGTGTCATAGCAGCATGGGACATTTTTGCTGGATAAGAAAGAATTGTTTCAACTGCTCCTAAGCTTACTGCAAAAACTGGCAGTTCCAAATGTTTATGCAATGTTTTAACTGCTTCTCCATCTTCAAGCTTGAATGATAGAACAGCACCAGGCCCATCTGCTTGTACATTTTGAATATCATAGCCCGGATGATCTTTTAAACCAGGATAATATACTTCTAAAACTTTATCATTCTTACTTAAAAATTCTGCAATTTTTTGTGCCGATTTGCTTGAATGTTCCATACGAACATGCAATGTTTTTATTCCTCTTAACACGAGCCATGCATCTTGAACACCTAACACTGCACCGAATGCATTTTGCAGTTTATATAATCTTTGTCCTAATTCAGGGTCTTTAACAGCTGCAAGCCCTGCAAGCACATCGCTATGACCTGCTAAAAATTTCGTTGCACTGTGAAGAACAATATCAACACCTAAGTTTAATGGACGTTGTAATGCAGGTGTCAAAAATGTATTGTCAAGGAATGTCAGACAGTCATTTTCCTTCGCTATTTCCACAACTCCACGAATGTCTGTCACTTTCAAAAATGGATTTGACGGTGTTTCCATATAAATAACTTTCGTATTCGGCTGAACTTTAGCTCTCACTGCATCTAAGTCTGTCATATCAACGAAAGAATGCTCGATTCCGAATCTTGTAAGCACTTCTGTTACCATTCTGAATGTACCGCCGTACACATCTTCTGTAACAAGAACGTGGTCACCTTGAGATAACAGCAGGAATGCAGTTGAAATAGCAGCCATTCCTGATGAAAAAGCAAAGCCTCTCGTTCCGTCTTCCAGTTCAGCAATCGCATTTTCAACTGTTTCTCTCGTTGGATTTCCTGAACGGCTGTAATCGTATTTTCCGAATTCTTCAACATCAAATTGATGGAATGTTGAAGAATGATTGATTGGGACACTTACTCCCCCTGTCGCACGATCAACTTTTGCATCATTATGAAGTAATTTAGTTTGAAATGACCAATTATTATCGCTCAATCGTTTCTGCTCCCTTCATCTTAACAAATGCTTGTTTTAAATCCTCTTTTAAATCTTCTACGTGTTCTACACCAACTGAGAAACGTAGAAGTCTGTTACAGACACCATTTGCAATTCTAATCTCTTCCGGAATATCCATATGTGTTTGTGTTGCCGGATACGTTATTAAGCTTTCGATTCCACCTAAGCTTTCAGCAAAACAAATAATTCCGATATTTTTAAGGAATGGATTGATCCATTCTTCACGCTCTAAACGGAATGAAAGCATACCGCCTTTTCCTGGGTATAATACGTCTGTTACTTCCGGCTGTTCCTCTAGGAACTTAGCGATCTCTTTTGCATTTTCTTCATGCTGTCTCATACGAAGAGATAATGTTTTCATCCCTCGAAGCAATAACCATGAATCAAATGGGGATAATACCCCGCCGATCGCATTATGGTGATTTGCCATTTCCTCTGAAAGCTCTTTTCCCTTCGTAACAACAAGACCAGCTAAAACATCATTATGCCCGCCTAAATATTTCGTCGCACTATGCATAACGATATCAGCGCCATCTAGAATAGGCTGTTGAATTAACGGAGTGTAGAACGTATTATCGACGATAACTAATAAATTATGGCGTTTTGCAATTTTACAAAGCTCTTTAATATTCGCTTCCTGCATTAATGGATTTGTCGGTGTTTCCACAAATAATGCTTTTGTATTCGGATTAATTTTCTTTTCCATTTCTTCTAAATTTTGAAAATCATCGTATTGGAATGTTAATCCGTATTTTACCCATTCTCTCTCAAATAGACGGTATGTTCCACCGTATAGATCAGCTGAAACGATCAGGTCATCCCCGCTCTTAAATAAAGCCATAATCGTTTGAATAGCTGCCATACCTGAGCTGAATGCATAACCTTGGTCCCCATGCTCTAATTTAGCAATTGCTTTTTCGACTAATTGACGTGTCGGATTCGTTGTTCTAATATAATCAAATCCAGTTGACTCTCCGATTCCAGCATGGCGAAAAGCTGTAGAAAAATGAACCGGTGGTGCAACTGCTCCTGTTACCGTTTCACTGCGGTTTCCTATTTGTGCTAAGATTGTTTCTATTTTCTGACTCATTTAAAAACACCATCCTCATAATTGTAGTAGTAAAATAAGCGTGAAGAAGTTGCTTGACAATCTTTTTCTTTAACTAAAAAAGCCTCCTTCGTTTAAGAAGAAGACTGAATTTTTATAAGATCTGGCTTCTCCTTATCTCTCAAGCTAAAACGAGATACCGCTTGCTGGATTTAGCACCTTGGCAATAAAAAAATTGACCGGTTGCTGAAGCTTCATAGGGCCAGTCCCTCTGCCTCTCTAGATAAGAAAATATGAAATTATGACTACCTTTATCAGTTTACCCGAATTTTTTCAATATTGCAATAGTCATTGTTCTGACTCCAAAATAAAGAAATAACTACCTATTTTACGACTTTAAATTGAGCATAGTTACACTATTTTTGTAACTATTCATGGTAAAATATAGTTAATGATTTAAGAAATGGCCAGAAGGAGGATTCCACGATGAAACGAATTGGAATTGTAAGGGAACAATCTTTCTATTCTGAAGCATTGCAGGAAGAGATGACACTTCTTATCTACTCACCTAGAAACTTTTCACCTTTTTTACATTATAATTTACTTATTGCTCAAGATGGTCTCGACTATTTCCGCTTCGGCCGCATTGCCAGACAAGTTGAAACCTTAATGGAAGAAGATATGAAACAGTTAATTATTATTGGTATCCCATATATTAATGTAGATGACCGCAAGGAAAAGTATCATCCAGATGGTCATAAATTCGAAAAATATATGAATTTTTTAACAGATGAGCTAGTTTCTTACTTAGATAATCAATTTCCGGCACTTAAAGGAAAGTCAGAATATACACTAATAGGAGACTCTTTAGGTGCAACTGTCTCTTTAATGGCAGGTCTCTTACAGCCTGCTGTTTTTACAAAGCTTATCTTACAATCTCCATATGTGAATGAAGCTGTACTACAGGCAGTTGAAAACTTTACCTCCTCTTCCTCTCCAGTCATTTATCATCAAATTGGGGATAAAGAAACAGAGGTAAAAATGATGGACGGATGTGTAAAAGATTTTCTCACACCGAACAGAGAACTGAATAAATTGCTAACACAAAAAGGTTTTTCAAGCTTTTATGAGGAATTTAAAGGGGAACATTTATGGAAATATTGGCAGGCTTCATTAACACCTATCTTTAGAACAATGTTTAATTAAATTCGACTTTTATTAAGTTTTAACAACTAGTATGAATGAAAGTTTCACTTTATTATTTTTTTGTTATACTATATTTATCAAAAATTTCAAGGAGGGAATACTATGAAATATGGAATTGTTCTTTTTCCATCAAAGGAAATCCAGGATGCTGTAAATTCATATCGTAAAAGATATGATACGAACTACGCTTTAATCGCACCTCATGTTACAATTAAATCTGCATTTTTTGCGACTGATGAAGAAATTAAACCGATTGTTCAAGAGCTTCATAAAATCGCTGAGGATACACAGCCAATCAAACTAAACATCCAAAAAGTAAGCTCATTTTCACCTGTTAATAAAGTCATTTATTTAAAAATAGAACCTACTAAGCAATTGCTCGACCTTCACTCTAAATTGCATAGCGGCATCTTAGATGAAAAGCCTGAATATTCATTCGTTCCGCATATTACAGTTGGGCAAAATCTATCTGAAGATGAACATTCTGACGTTCTTGGCAGCTTAAAAATGCGTAATTTTGAGCATGAAGAAACGGTTGACCGCTTCCATCTTCTTTATCAGTTAGAAAATGGAACTTGGACCGTTTATGATACTTTCTTATTAGGGAAGGAATGCAATTAACTTGGAAATAAAAATCGTTACGACAGACAAACAACTAGAAGATGCTTTCAACATTCGTAAAATTGTTTTCGTAGAAGAACAGAAAGTACCAGTCGAAGAAGAAATCGATCAATTTGAAAACGAAGCCGATCATCTCGTTCTCTATGATGGAGAAAAGCCAGTCGGTGCAGCCCGTTTTCGAATTGTAGATGAATACGGTAAACTAGAGCGAATCTGCATTTTGAAAGACTACCGTAATAAAGGTGCTGGGTCTCTCATCATGGAATATTTGGAAAAGCTGGCAAGCCAAAAGGGTTTAAATAAACTTAAATTAAATGCGCAAACGAAAGCTATTCCATTTTACGAACGATTTGGATATAAAACTGTTTCTAAACTCTTCATGGACGCAGGTATTCCCCACGTTACAATGACAAAGATAATATAAAGTGAAACCTCCATCAGTGGAGGTTTTTCTTATCCTCTACTGATGGTTAGTTGAGGCCTACAGGATGT
>NZ_BCVG01000164.1 GCF_001591625.1 Metabacillus fastidiosus NBRC 101226 | reverse complement strand
CTTCCTCCGCCATAAATTGAATTTTATATCCCTTTTTTAGCGCATAAAAAATGGAGATTGTATAAACTGTTACTTAATAGTAACGGTTTTTTTGTGTTTTAAAAAAGAAAAAGAGATAATTTTACTTATCTCTTTTTCTCTACTTCAAAATTATCCGTTATGAGCAGCCAGTTTTGCGGGAATGATAATCCAAGTTTCCAATAGCTTACTCCTCTTAAATCAAGTTCTTTTACTAAATTGAATTTTGCCTGGATTGACCTAGCATCTTCAAACCATACTTCATGCTGCTTCCCATTTTCGTCTGTATAGTTAAAATGAGGTGCTTGGGCAGTTATATCGTATTGAATTGGCACGTTGTATCTGCTCGCTAGTCGGATTCCTTGTTGCGGGCTGATCGCTTTTGCAAATTGTCCTCCCTGGACGAAAGGCAAAGTCCAATCATAGCCATATAAATTTTGTCCCATCATGATTTTTCTGCTAGGCATTTCAGTTTTTGCATATTCAAGTACTTTACGTACAGGACCTATCGGTGAAACTGCCATTGGCGGTCCTCCGCTGTATCCCCACTCATATGTCATAATAACGACGAAATCAACGATCTCACCATGAGCTTTATAATCATGAGCTTCATACCATTTCCCTTTTTGGCCAGCACTTGTCTTTGGAGCTAATGCTGTTGAAAGTAGCCATCCTTCCCGGCTAAACCGGCTTTTCGCTTTTCTTAAAAAATTATTATAGGCATTTTTATCTTCCGGTCTTAAATACTCCATATCAAAGTGGATATCACGGAATCCATATTTCTTTGCTGTCTCAACAATATTTGTTAAAAGCTTATTCTGTACTTCTTCGTTATTTAAAATAATACGTCCAATTTCATCGCTAAATTGATCATTTTCAATATTCGTAATAGCCATCATTAATGTTACATTATTTTGAGCTGCGATCTCTCGAAAATTATTGAGCAAAGGTTCTTTAAGTGTGCCATCCCGTCGAATTTGGAAACTGAATGGTCCTAAATATGTTAGATATGGCGCTGCTTCCCTTGCTGATCTCTCAAGATTTGGAGCCACTGTGTTCCCTCGAGGTTCAACGTAGGCATTAAACTCTGCACTGCGCCGTTTTCCGGCGGGAATATATAATCTGAAACCAACTTGTAAAGCTGTATTTAAGGGTATTCGATTAATTCTTGCCAATTCAGCAGCAGGAAATCCAAATTTTCTTCCGATACTTGATAAACTGTCACCTGGTTGAACCCAGTAAAATTGCCCTCTAATCGGAATAACGATTGCTTGACCAACTGCTAAATCATTTGGATTAGGTATTTCATTTGTACGAACAATTTCTTGATATGTGGTACTATAAGTTTGCGCAATTTGATTTAAATTTTGTCCTTGTTGAACAATATGTATTTGCATAGCAAGTCCTCCTCCAATTATCTTCAATCCATCTTATGAGGAGGAACGATGAAGCATGTTAGTTATTTTTAACAAACTTTTATTTAAGGTGATTATTATATGGAGAAAGATCAATATTACATGGAAATGGCAATAGCAGAAGCGAAAAAAGCACTTGAATTTGGGGAAGTGCCGATAGGGGCGGTTATCGTACTGGACGATAATGTTATTGCAGTCGCACATAATTTACGTGAGAGTGAACAACGCTCCATAGCACATGCAGAAATTTTAGCAATTGATGCTGCTTGTGAGAAAATAGGAAGCTGGCGTTTAGAAGATGCAACTCTTTATGTCACACTTGAACCTTGTCCAATGTGTGCGGGAGCTATCGTCCTATCGAGAGTAAAAAGAGTTGTGTACGGAGCAAAAGATCCGAAAGGTGGCTGTGCAGGGACATTGATGAATCTTTTACAAGAACCAAGGTTTAATCACTATGTGGAAATGACAGAAGGCGTTCTTGAACAAACTTGCAGTGAACTGTTAAGTGATTTTTTCCGCCAGCTTAGGGAGAATAAGAAGAAAAAGTAACTTGAAAAAATTTACAGGTGCAAACCATTGCAATTTTTTCGGAAAGCATATATACTTATTTTACGTCATAGTAATTGACGTCCTAAAATAGGTATCAACTTTGCCGTGCTAAGCGGGGAGGTAGCGGTGCCCTGTACTCGCAATCCGCTCTAGCGAGGCCGAATCCCTTTCCCGAGGTTAGTGTACTGTAGGGTCTGCCTCAAGTAAGTGGTGTTGACGCTTGGGTCCTGCGCAATGGGAATCCATGAACCATGTCAGGTCCGGAAGGAAGCAGCATTAAGTGGAAGCTCTCATGTGCCGCAGGGTTGCCTGAGCCGAGCTAACTGCTTGAGTAACGCCTATGGTTACTAATCGAAGGAAGGTGCACGGCAGTTTCCTTACATATTAACTCACTCATAATCCGATGAGTGAGTTTTTGTTTTTTTAATCATCTTTGTCATAGTGTAAAAGAATGAGTTATAATAAAAGGAGAAGGAAAGGGGGCATTGTTGTGAGTTATCAAGCTTTATATCGTGTGTGGCGTCCACAGCAATTTCATGACGTTGTTGGGCAGGAGCATATAACTAGAACATTGCAAAATGCCCTTTTACATAATAAATTTTCGCATGCTTATCTTTTCTCCGGTCCTAGAGGAACCGGTAAAACGAGTGCAGCAAAAATATTCGCAAAAACCGTCAACTGTGAAAATGCCCCTGTTAGTGAACCCTGTAATGAATGTGCTGCATGCCGGGGAATAACAGATGGGTCTATTTCTGATGTGATTGAAATTGATGCTGCTTCTAATAATGGTGTAGATGAAATTCGGGATATACGTGATAAAGTGAAATTTGCTCCATCGGTGGTCAGATATAAAGTGTATATCGTGGATGAAGTGCATATGCTTTCTATTGGTGCATTTAATGCATTATTAAAAACACTTGAAGAGCCGCCAAAACATGTTATTTTCATTTTAGCAACTACTGAGCCGCATAAAATACCATTAACTATTATTTCCCGTTGCCAGCGTTTTGATTTTAGAAGGATTACTGCACAATCAATTGTCGGCAGAATGGAAGAAATTATTAGTGAACAACAAGTAGAGGTAGAGAGTGCAGCAATGAGTATTATTGCAAGGGCAGCAGATGGCGGTATGCGTGATGCTCTCAGCTTACTTGATCAGGCTATTTCTTTTAGTGATGAGAAAGTAACATTGGAAGATGCATTATTAATAACGGGCTCTGTATCCCAAGGTATTATAAGTGATCTCGCTAAATCCATCCATGAAAAGGATGTCACAAAAGCATTGGGGGCATTGGATCTATTAATGCAGGAAGGGAAAGATCCAACGAGATTTATTGAAGACTTTATATACTATTATCGAGATATGCTCTTGTATAAAACAGCACCAGATCTGGAAGAAGTCCTTGAAAGAGTAACTGTAGATGAAGAATTTAAAACGTTAGCGAATATTTTGTCTACTAATGAAATATACGAGACAATTGATGTGTTAAATAATAGTCAGCAGGAAATGAAATGGACGAATCATCCAAGAATTTTCCTTGAAGTAGCTATTGTCAAGCTAGCTCAAGAGCAAATATCTGCTCCTTCTGAGACAGGTAATCAAGATATTACTTTATTGACAGAAAAGATTAATTATCTGGAATCAGAGCTTGCAAGATTAAAGCAATCAGGAATAGCTGTGCAGCAGCAGCCACAAACGACAGGTGAATCACGACAAAAGAGTGTGAGAAGCGGCGGATACAGATTGCCGGAAGGAAGAATAAGAGAAATCCTTAAAAATGCTACGCGTCAAGATTTACATACTGTAAAAAGTCGTTGGGGCGAGATGCTTGAGACATTGAAAAGGCAAAATAAAGTATCCCATGCTGCATTGTTAACAGATAGTGAACCGGTAGCAGCTTCTGAAAATGCTTTTATATTAAAATTTAAATATGAAATACACTGTAAGATGGTCGCTGAGAATAATAATAATGTTTTGACTAATTTGCAGATGATTTTACAAGAAATAATCGGTAAAAGTCTGGAAATCGTTGGCGTTCCTGAACAAGAATGGGGTAAAATAAGAGAAGAATTCCTACAAAACCAAAAGCAGGACAATGATGGAGAAGAGGAAATCTCAGAAGATCCACTAATTGCTGAAGCTAAAAAGTTAGTAGGACTAGAGTTAATTGAAATTAATGAAGAGTAAATTAGGAGGAATATAATATGATGCGTGGCGGAATGGGCAATATGCAAAAAATGATGAAACAAATGCAGAAAATGCAGAAGGATATGCAGAAGGCACAGGAAGAATTAGCTGTGAAAGAAGTGGAAGGTACTGCTGGCGGCGGTATGGTAACTGTTAAAGTAAATGGACAAAAAGAAGTTATTGATGTGAATATTAAAGAAGAAGTAGTTGATCCGGAAGATATTGAAATGCTTCAAGATCTTGTTTTAGCGGCAACAAATGATGCGTTAAAGAAGATGGATGATTTAACAAATGAAACAATGGGACAATTTACAAAAGGAATGAATCTGCCAGGAATGTTCTAGGAGGAATTTCGAAATGCATTATCCTGAACCAATATCAAAGCTGATTGACAGCTTTACGAAATTGCCAGGAATCGGTCCTAAAACGGCCGTTCGTCTGGCTTTTTTTGTATTAAATATGAAAGAAGACACTGTATTAGATTTTGCAAAAGCATTAGTTAATGCAAAGAGGAATTTAACATATTGCTCTGTATGTGGACATATTACAGATCAGGACCCTTGCTATATTTGTGAGGATGAGCGCCGTGATAAAACACTTGTCTGTGTTGTTCAAGACCCTAAAGATGTTATTGCGATGGAGAAAATGAAAGAATTCAATGGTTTGTATCATGTACTGCATGGGGCAATTTCCCCTATGGATGGAATTGGACCAGAAGATATAAAAGTTCCTGAGCTATTAAAGCGTCTTCAGGATGATGTCATTGAGGAAGTAATTCTTGCGACAAACCCGAACATTGAAGGGGAAGCTACAGCTATGTATATATCCAGATTGTTAAAACCAAGCGGTATTAAATTAACAAGGATTGCACATGGTTTACCTGTAGGGGGCGACTTAGAATATGCAGATGAAGTAACCTTATCAAAAGCACTCGAAGGAAGACGCGAATTATAAGGTTCTGACTAGGATATGGCATAAATCTACACAAAGGGGTTTTTGCATGCTTTTTCGCAGAAAGGGCTGGTTAAGAAATCAATATGATCAGTCATTAGTTGAAAAATTAGTTGTAATGAAGGATGAATGGAGCCGGCAAAAACAACTTATCGAAAGAAGTGTTGAGCCCTCACCTGAAGTACTTTTTGAATTAAAGCTTGTCGAAGCTAAATACTTATTTCTATTAAGGGAAGCTAAGAACCGAAGTATTAGAATCAGAAGATAATCAGGCAATCTATTTTATGCGGATAGAGTATTCTGGCTTGTTCTATTTTATAACTCTCTTCATATCTTTTAATTATAAAGAAGAAGGTGAGTGATTAAATGGATCCGATTTTAGTTTTCTCCGTTCTGGGCGGTTTAGTTTTAGTATTATTGTTAGTTGGCGCACCTATGAAGCCGATAAGATGGATTGGACAAGTTTTTATAAGAATAATTGTAGGTGCGCTTTTATTATTTTTAGTAAATGTTTTTGGAGCAAGCTTTGATTTGCACATTCCAATAAATTTTATAACTTCTTCTATATCAGGTATTCTTGGCTTACCTGGCTTGGCGGCTCTGGTTATTATTAAAATGATGATAGTTAGTTAAAAACAAATGGTCATCCATTTGTTTTTATTTTATTATTGACTAGAGAATAATAAAGTGATATATTAATAAGCGTCGCTGATGAATACTATTAAAGAAATATAAAAAAGTTATTGACATTCAGTGATTATATATGATAAATTAAAGAGGTCGCTTTGAAGCGATACAG
>NZ_BCVG01000163.1 GCF_001591625.1 Metabacillus fastidiosus NBRC 101226 | reverse complement strand
GTGTTCTACTGCCCGTTATGGCTGGGATAAAAAAAGTCCACTAAATCCCTATTTTAGTAAAAATTCGCTATATTTCTATTATTTTTTTGATAGAATAAAGATATTGCTAAAATTTTTCATAAAAATGATAGGAAGGAGTTTAATAATTGAAGAACAGACATATTTATTTACTAATGTATGCTTTGGTATTTTTCATTGTATTCAGCTATGCTTCACCAAACGTGTTAGCAGTGAAAACTACATATTCGTTTAAACAAGTGGAAGACGGAGAGACCCTAAAACAGTACTTAGGAGAGTTGGAGGATACAATCAACCGTGGTCAAATAACGGAGATAGATAAACAATATGATAAATACTCCACTCAAATAAAGGAAGTAGAAGCAACTATAGGAAAAGTTCCAGGTTCCGAAAATCGCCGGGTTTTACTAGATTACTATATTACACCTGCAAAAGTAGCGAAAGAAAGAGTTATTTATGAGGTATCCCAATATCGTTTATTGAATAAGCTGGATGCACTAATTAAACAAGGAAAGCTTTCTGAGGCTAAAAACGATTTTGCTGTATTGGAAAGATTAAAAAAACGGGCAGTTGACATTAAGGTTGCGGGAAACTATGAAAAGCTGCCCACTGGAATTCAGCAATCATTGCTTCAATTTGAACAAAGTTTAAAGAAAGACTACGAAACGAAGGAAAATACACCGAATGAAAATATCCCAACTGAAGATACAACAAGTGAATCTACGGTTGAGGCAGTTGTTTCCGCTAAGGAATTAAATGTCCGTTCAGAGCCATCCTTAGATTCGGAAGTGATAGGTAAATTATCTAAAGGTGACCGTATTACTGTTAATGAATTTATTGGCAATTGGGCAAAAACAACTCTTAACAATAAAGTAGGCTATGTTCACAAAAATTATCTTGTCTTAAATTCTTCTGAACAGCCGGCAGGTTCTCTACTGGAAGGAAAAATCATTACGATTGATCCAGGGCATGGTGGTAAACATCCGGGAGCAATTGGTTTTGGTCTTAAAGAAAAAGACGTTACCCTTGATATAGGATTGAAGGTTCAAAAGCTTCTGGAAGCAGAAGGAGCGAAAGTTGTTATGACAAGGACTAACGATGCCACTCTCGAATTACCGGAACGTACTGCTATCGCTATTAATAACAAATCAGATATATTTGTGAGTTTACATATAAATTCACATACAACTAGTTCACCAAATGGAACAGAGACATACTGGAATGAAAAATATCAAAGCAAGGAAAGTAAAAAGCTAGCTGAGAAAATACAAAATCGATTGGTTGAACTGCTTAATACAACAAATCGTGGTGTGAAAACAAAAGATCTTTATGTTATAAAGTATACAACAATGCCGAGTGTACTTGTTGAATTCGGGTTCATATCGAATGAAGCTGAAGCTAAGAGAATGAAGACTGATGAGTTCCGTGAAAATGCGGCGGAAGCTGTCCTGTTAGGAATATTGGATTATTATAAGTAATGATGACACTGATTGCCCCCAATTGTTACATAAACTAGCAATTGGGGGCAGTTTATTTTAGAGAGTCAAAGTTTATCGATTATTTTATATAAACGTCTACTTTTTAATAGTATCTTCCAAACGGAACCGCGATATTTTATAAACCTGCTGCAAAGCTTCATTCATCTCTTGTTCCCCTGTGTTATTAATGCGTTCCTTTAGAGCTGCCCGGATCGAATCTTTATTGTGGCCTTTGACCGCTATGATAAAAGGAAAACCAAACTTCTCGGTATACTCCTTGTTCAGCGCTAGGAATTCCTTATACTCTTGTTCGTTTAACTGATCCAAACCGGCCCCTTTTTGTTCACTGACGGAGGCCTCAGCCATTTTCACTCTTGCGCCCAGGTCGGGGTGAGCGCGAAGCAGGTTAAGTTTTTCTTCTTCGGAAGCGCTTTCAACAATCTTCTGCATTTGGGAATGAAGCTCGTCTAAAGAAGCAAACGGACGCTTTTCATATGCTTTTTCCGAAATCCAAGGAGAATGTTCAAAGATCCATCCGATGGATTCCACAAATACCGCCTTCTCCATTTGATTAACATCGTCTATTGTGATCTGGCCTTTTACCGGCACCTTGGCAGCAGTCTTTGTCTCTTCCTGTTTCTGATCGACGGCTTTCCCACTTTCCTCATTAGTATTGGAAGATTGAGAATTGCTAGTACAGCCTGTAAATAACAACGAACCTGCCAGTAGAGATACAGCATAGATTGATTTTTTCATAGAATAAAACCCCTCTCTTCTTCGGATATTTTCCAACATCAAAATTCTCTATCAGGTAAATAAGTATTAAATCTTATTTATCGGTAAAACTGTTAACTCTAGTTAATCAGTCATAAGAGCTTCAATGGTATACTCGTACGGTCGTAAATCCACTATCTCTTCGTAGTGAAGTAGCTTGTCAATAAACATAGTTTCAGTATTTTGATTGGGTCAATTTTTTTTAAATCACCTCACGGGTCTCGATTGCGTTGTGTGATAGAATCCGAGCTCGTGGAGTAATTAATTGAATCGTCTGTTGTGGAAATGTGGAATTTATACACGGACAACACCTCCTGATTAGCTTAAACAAGATTTAATTAAAACTTCATTGTTTTGTTTAGTGCAGTGACAGTTTCAAGAATCTTATCTGATTGCTTAACCTCTTGGTGTTAAAATTTTGAGGGATATTGTATACAATTTACATGTAATTTGTATTTTATAGCGTGAGTATTTGTTTGTCAACACAATATTTTTAATTTTCTTATAATTCAAAATATTACACCTGTATACTTGTGGTAGAAATCGGAATGTTAAACGATAAAGCAGCTTCTTCGATGGACGCTACTATCTCGTTTATATAATGAAATGTCCATTTTAAACTCAGCCGAGTATTTAGCCATAAAGAAACACCCCAAAAGTTAGATTTTTGTCTAACAATTGGGGTGCATTTCAAAATAAAGATCCTTTTTATAAAATAAAAGTAACTATTAATTGTAAGTATTACTTACGTCTTTTATAAACTAGTATTAGAACTATTATCAATAAAATAAGTCCAAATAATGTTGTAAATACAGGATAGAAAAGAGGAAAGAAATAAGTTACATAACCTTTAGTAATATCAGAGTAATATCCTATACCCATTGGTGAAATAGTAGCATAATTTATAAGTTGGACAGCTAAAGGATCATCACTTCTATGAGGGTAACTTAATATCTTTTCATTTACCTTTCCATCTTCCCTTATTGATATTATTTTCCATTTTATACCTTCCATCGACTCGTTAATCATCGTTATCTCCGTCAGCCTCTGAATAATTTTTATTTGTTTCTCACCAGTCTTTCGATCATAAACATTGAATATACCTAGCCATGAAAAGTAGCTGCTTCCTTCATCTTTGTTAGACAGCCATATCTCATCAGATGTAGAGATTTCTTTATCATTTAAAAAAAAATGTAATTTTACTATGTCTCCAGGTTCAATATTTTCAGTCTCTTCCCAATAAGTAGAAGGTGCTTTCCTACCAGTCTGCTCTTCTTCTATCTTTATATTTTTATTATCAATCATTAATTCCTGAACATCTAAATGACTCTCACTACCGTATTCTTGATAGACTTGATGTATTTCATAACGTACCGTCACTTTTTTATCAATCCAAAATTCACGAATAATACTAAACATTGGACTAAAGGAAATACCCAATAATAGACATGAACTAATAAATACAATGATTATTCTTCCCATTTTTTTCTCCTCTGTTATATCCTCTTTGTGCTACAATATCATGGTATTAGATAATCTTCTTTAAGTAAATTTTCCCTTTTATTTTTATAAATATTTCAATCTAGTTAAAATAAATCACATTATCGGCAGTAAAAAAAGATCTTCCATTGGAAAATCCTTTTTTACTGTTTATTGAATTAAGACATCCTTTGGCAAAATAGAGTTTAAATTTCTTCTTGGTATATTTCTAATTTTATTGGTTTTAAACTTAAAGGGATTTTAAACTCCTGAAGGTTTTCTATATGATTTAAAAAATCATCTATATTATCATAATCCATTGACCATTCTCCTATTTCCAGTCTTCTTAACTCATCTGTTGGTTTAAATAAAAATTCACAGTGAAGTTGTTCCATATGAGAATACTCATCTTCTTCATAAACAGTAAACTGACGTAAAAAATCAAAATAAAATAGTTCCTCCCCAGTAAAATCAAAAATACCACATTGAAATAGAATTTCTTTCTCTTCTTCTCCCATCACTTGTTCCTTGCAAAAAGCCTTAAATATATCCCAAACTTTTTCTATATCATTGGTATCTTCACCAATTTGATCTTTAAGATAACTTTCAGCATCTTTAATTGTAATCATTGCAACTCCTCCAATATTCTTAAATAAATGACCTTACTAAACTACATTATTAGTTAAAAAAAGTTTAAATTATTGAAAAAATCATTTTATATCCCTCTAGTTAATAAAACGGAAAATTTATACATATAAAAAAGGATCATTTGATTGAAGTGAACCCAAAAAGTTAGACATATATGTTAAGCAGCTACGGAGGATTGGACCCTGTATTGTACAGGGCTTAATCCTTTTAATTTTGCTTTAATGCGTTTGTAATTGTAATAGTGGATATACTTTTCTAATTCTAAAGTGAAATGCTCCATACTTTCA
Source organism: Metabacillus fastidiosus NBRC 101226 (assembly GCF_001591625.1). Lineage (GTDB taxonomy): Bacteria > Bacillota > Bacilli > Bacillales > Bacillaceae > Metabacillus > Metabacillus fastidiosus. Next base: position 1,248 of record NZ_BCVG01000163.1, on the reverse strand, counting down.
AACTCTTGTAGATAAAGGAGTTCAGACTTTAATAAGCCAAAGAAGTTCTCTATGACGGCGTTATCTAAACAGTTTCCCTTACGGGACATGCTTTGTGTAATGTGATGCTCTTTCAGTAAGTGCTGATACTTCTTCATTTGATAGTGCCACCCTTGATCCGAATGGAGTATAGGTGAATCTCCATCATTTAAACGTTGAAATGCTTGATCTAACATCTTTGTAACGAGAGGAAAGACAGGTCGCTTTTCAATATTGTAAGCAATAATTTCACCATTAAAAAGATCAAGAATAGGTGATAAATAAAGCTTTTCACCAAATAAATGAAATTCTGTGATATCTGTAACCCATTTTTCATTAGGCTTTGAAGCTGTAAAATCACGTTCAAGAATGTGAGGAGCGATGCTTCCGACTTTCCCACGATAAGAACGATATTTTTTCATACGTACAAGACACTTTAAACCTAATTGACTCATTAAACGATGTACCGTTTTATGATTGATGACATACCCACGGTTACGCAATTCCAGGGTGATACGACGGTAGCCATATCTTCCTTTATGTTCATCATAGATTTGTTGAATCATTTCTTTTATTTCTATGTATTTGTCAGGACGATTTAATTTTTTCATCCAGTAATAATAAGTACTTCGTGCAATACTAGCTACTTGTAGTAAGCCGACGATTTTGAATTCATGCCTCAATTCAAAAATTACTTGCGCTTTTTGACGCTCTGAGATTTTCTCTCCTCTTGAACCAAGGCATTCAACTTTTTTAAATAGGCATTCTCCATACGTAAACGCTCAATTTCAGCGAGTAATGCTTCTTCTGATCTTTCTACGGCTTGTTTTTTACTGGATTCTTTTTTCATGGATGGACGCCCCTTTTCCTTTGATTTAAGAGCGTCAATCCCTTGTGTTTCTAATAAATATTTCCATGTCCAAACAGTGCTAGATGAAGGAATATTATAAATTAATGTAGCTTCTTCGATGGACGCTCCTGTTTTTTCTATACAGTTGAGTACGTCCATTTTAAACTCTAACGAGTAGTTTGTATATCCTTCTTGGGGCAGCTAACGTTCCACTTTCACGAGACCTTGCCACCCATTTTTGTAACATCGTATAACTTACATTGTACTTCTGAGCCGTATCCCGAAGGGATTCAACACCATTAAGATAAGCATGAACGACTAATAATTTCGTTTCTAAAGAATATTTAGTCATAAAAAACACCCCAATAGTTAGATTTTTT
>NZ_BCVG01000162.1 GCF_001591625.1 Metabacillus fastidiosus NBRC 101226 | reverse complement strand
GATGGAAGTTTCACTTTATTACTTTATATGTAGCATCCCCTCCATGGATTTGTTGAAACATTTTTGTTAATGATGATACTAATTTATTTGCTTCTTTGACTTCCATGGATGGTTTTAAATAAATAAGCTGGAGCGCATCTGAAGTTTTTGTTGTTACAGCAGTTCGTTGTGAGTCAACATACGGACTACCGAAAGCTCCTTTTTTATCCTGGGAGATTAGCTTGTTTTTTAAACTTACTTTTCGCCCATTGACCGCTAAGTAATGATCTAATTCGTTTCCTAATGTTAATTCAACAGGACCGTTTATAAGAGAAAGATCATAAATACCTAAAGGGATTTTATATTGTAAGGAAAAGAAATTATTAAGGTCAACAGCGGAATGAATATAATTTATGTATTGCTGTTTTTGTACTCTGCGAAGTAAAGCTTCATTCGACGGCCGATATCGGTTTGGATCTGTGCCAATCTGTTTAAAAACATGGCGCCACTCGCTTATACCAGGAACAGTTTTAATATCTTGATCTACATAGTCAAAAAATAATAATTCTTGAAACATACGGAGTCGGCCTTTTAACATTTGGGGTGATTCTGAAATGTTAATATCATTATAAATCGCAACTCCAATTTTAAAATTAGGAATAATATTTTTAAGTGTATTTGAAACTGTAACTTCCATTATTTTAGTCCTCCACAATTTGCTTTATATATTCTACCATAGAAAATAAACGATATAGAAGGGAGTGAAGGGCTTGGATTATTTACAGCTAAAAAAGGAAGTAATCGAGCATAGTAAGAAAATTGGAATTGATAAAATTGGATTTACAACTGCCGATCCATTTACACAATTAAAAGAACGTCTAATTACACAGCAGCAGCTTGGATATCAATCAGGTTTTGAAGAACCTGATATTGAGAAGCGGATAAATCCCGAACTGCTTTTACCAAAGGCGCAATCTATTATATCCATTGCCCTTGCATATCCTTCAAAAATGAAAAATGCACCTCGAAGTACAAAGGATGAGCGGCGAGGAATATTTGCCCGGGCTTCCTGGGGGAAAGATTATCATGATGTTGTCAGGGATCGATTAAAGAAGCTGGAAGCGTTTATTATAGAAAAGGTGCCAGAGGTGAAAGTGAAGTCAATGGTTGATACTGGAGAGCTTTCAGATCGTGCTGTTGCCGAGAGAGCAGGGATTGGCTGGAGCGGGAAAAACTGTGCGATTATTACACCTGAATTCGGTTCCTATGTATATTTAGGTGATCTTATTTCAAACATACCTTTTCCCCCTGATACACCGATTGAAGACCAGTGTGGAAGCTGTACGAAATGTCTTGATGTTTGTCCGACAGGGGCATTAGTGCAAGGCGGACAGCTTGATTCGACGAAATGCATCGCCTTTTTAACACAGACAAAAGGCTTTTTACCTGAACAGTATCGTACAAAAATCGGTAATCGGCTTTATGGTTGTGATACTTGTCAAACAGTTTGCCCTATTAATAAGGGAAAAGACTTTCATTTTCATGAGGAAATGGAGCCGGATCCGGAGATCGCGAAGCCGAAGCTTAAGCCGCTTTTGACGATAAACAATCGAGATTTCAAAGAGAAATTTGGCTATGTTTCCGGTTCATGGAGAGGAAAAAAACCGATCCAAAGAAATGCTATTCTTGCTCTTGCGCATTATAAAGATGAGACAGCTATTCCAGATTTAATTGCTTTAATGCATACAGATCCGCGACCGGTTATTCGAGGGACTGCTGCGTGGGCAATTGGTAAGATTGGTCATAAAGAGTCAATAGCTGAACTGGAAAAGGCATTAAATAAAGAAAAAGATGAAGAAGTAATGGAAGAGATTCATAAAGGTTTGCAATTTTTAAATGATTAATACTTTTTAGTTTGTCCGCAATCATAGTGTTTATTAAGCAATAAACAATGGTGGTGGATAATATGAAGAAAATATTAATGGAGCTTTATAATAAAAAATTACAGGCACTTATTAATTTGGATCAAAGAGATGAACTGGAAGATGAGTTAGAAAGAAAAATAAAATTGAATGAAAAGCGGAACACTGAAATTGTAAAGGGAAACGTAAAAGTCTATATTGAAAAAATAAATGAGAGCGAGTCGGGACAAGAGGAAGTTCTCCACCAGTGTCATTATAAATTTTTAATAAAGCAAAAGGATCAATTTTATTTAGAAGAAATAGTGGAAGATCGCAAAGCAGTTATATGGAATAATGAGTTAATCGGAGATTGTGTAACCAATTTTGCTAAAATAGCTGCACAAAGTCCTCACTCTTTGGATGATTACTATGTGAGACAAGAATTTCAGTATGACCGGTTAGCGGCAGTCCAGTATGCGGAACGATGGTGGAATAGTCATAATCCGAATTACAAAAACTTTGAGGTGAATTGCACCAATTTTATATCCCAATGCTTACATGCAGGGGGAGCTCCAATGAGAGGCTATCCAAATCGTTCGGGAGGATGGTGGATGCAGCAAAATAATTGGAGCTACAGCTGGTCTGTAGCAAATGCGCTGACTAATTTTTTAAGTATATCAAAAACCGGGTTAAGAGCACAAAGAGTATATGCAGCAGAAGAGTTACAGCCTGGCGATGTTATTTGCTATGACTTTCAGGGAGATGGAAGATTTGATCATACGACGATTGTTGTTGCAAAGGATCAAAATAATATGCCGCTTGTAAATGCACAAACATATAACAGCCGGATGAGATATTGGTCGTATGTTGATTCCACTGCGTATACTCCACAAATTAAATATAAATTTTTTCGTATTATAGATGATACGAGATGAAAAGAACAATGGTATAATATTTTCTAGTTACAAATAGATGAGGTGAAGAAAGTGGCTTTACATGTTGTATTATATCAACCAGAAATTCCAGCGAATACGGGAAATATAGCGAGAACTTGTGCTGCAACGAACACGACATTGCATTTAATTCGACCACTCGGATTTTCAACAGATGATAAAATGTTAAAACGTGCAGGTCTGGACTATTGGGAATTCGTGAATGTTGTTTATTATGATTCATTAGATGAATTATTTGAAAAAAATAAAGAAGCGGAATTTTTCTTCGTAACTAAATTCGGTAAGAAGCCGCATACAAGCTTTGATTACAGTAATACGAATAAAGACTTTTTCTTCGTATTTGGCCGTGAAACGAACGGATTGCCAAAAGAGGTTATTGAAGCGAATATGGAAAAATGTTTACGTCTGCCAATGACAGAAAATGTTCGTGCATTAAATCTATCTAATACGGCAGCAATTCTTATTTATGAAGCATTAAGACAACAGAATTATCCAGGCTTGGCATAAAAAGAGGCACCCATTGGGCTGCCTCTTTTTATTTATTGATTCCAGGTTTATCATCGTATCCAGCAGCAAAAATTGCAGCTAAGAATGCAACACTAACACCTAAGATTAATGCAAAATCTATTCCCATAGTTAATTCCTCCCTATCCGTTGTTATAAACAATAAAAAGCTTTATATAGCTAGCTTTATTATAGCCTAAATAAAAATATATGTGAATGAGATAAATAGGATTATTCTAGATAAAGTTGAAAATATTGGTCTGTATAAATCTTCTCTTTTAATTTCTGCCTTTCCTTCATAATTGTTAGAATGTTAGGGGACATCCATGCATACAGTGTATTAATCATGCTAAAAGATCTGATCCAACGATGAAGGAGGTCCTTATGGATATTTTAAAAAAGATTGAAAAGTATAGAGAAGATGAACAGCGTTTGAAGTGGGAAGGTACCTTCGTAGAGTATATGGAAATTTTAAAGGAAAAACCGTGGGTGGCACAATCTGCGCATTCGCGAGTTTACAATATGATTAGGGATGCTGGAATTGAAGATGTAGATGGGAAGAGGAAATATAAGTTTTTTGATCACCAGTTATATGGACTTGAGGATGCACTTGAAAGATTAGTCGAAGAGTATTTTCATCCATCTGCTAAACGATTAGATGTAAGGAAAAGAATTTTACTCTTAATGGGACCAGTCAGTGGTGGTAAATCAACTTTAGTTACGATGTTAAAGCGGGGGTTAGAAGCCTATTCACTGACAGATCGAGGTGCAGTATTCGCGATAAAAGGCTGCCCGATGCATGAGGATCCATTACATCTTATTCCGCATCATTTACGGGACGATTTTTATAAACAATATGGTGTTCGAATTGAGGGTAATTTGTCACCGTTAAATGTAATGAGGCTTGAACAGGAATATGGAGGCAGAATCGAAGATGTTATCGTTGAAAGGGTATTTTTCTCTGAAGATAAACGTGTTGGAATTGGAACATTCAGTCCATCTGATCCTAAATCTCAAGACATTGCGGATTTAACAGGAAGCATTGATTTCTCCACGATTGCTGAATATGGATCAGAATCAGATCCTCGTGCATATAGATTTGATGGTGAATTAAATAAAGCAAATCGCGGGATGATGGAGTTCCAGGAGATGCTGAAATGTGATGAGAAGTTTTTATGGCATCTATTATCGCTGACACAGGAAGGGAATTTTAAAGCAGGACGATTTGCACTTATTTCTGCTGATGAGCTAATTGTCGCTCATACGAATGAAACGGAGTACCGCTCTTTCATTTCTAATAAGAAAAATGAGGCACTCCATTCCAGAATTATTGTTATGCCGATCCCATATAACTTAAAAGTAACAGAAGAAGAAAGAATTTATGAAAAAATGATTCGTGAAAGTGATGTTGCAGATGTTCATATTGCCCCGCATACTTTAAAGGTAGCTGCAATGTTTACCATTCTGACACGCTTGAAAGAAACGAAGCGCGGTGATATCGATATTGTAAAGAAAATGCGTCTTTATGACGGGGAAAGTGTCGAAGGATATAACTCCGTGGACGTTGCTGAGATGCAAAAAGAATTTAATGATGAAGGAATGAGTGGAATTGATCCGCGTTATGTCATTAACAGAATTTCTTCCACTATCATTCGTAAGGAAACACCGTCCATTAATGCTCTTGATGTATTAAGATCATTAAAAGAAGGACTTGATCAGCATGCGTCAATTTCAAGCGAGGATCGTGAACGTTACTTAAACTTCATTTCAATCGCAAGAAAACAATATGATGACATTGCGAAGAAAGAAGTTCAAAAAGCATTTGTCTATTCGTATGAGGAGTCTGCGAAAACATTGCTAGATAACTATTTAGATAATGTGGAAGCATACTGCAATAAAAATAAACTCCGCGATCCGCTTACAGGGGAAGAAATGAATCCAGATGAAAAGTTGATGCGCTCCATTGAGGAACAGATCGGTATTTCTGAAAATGCGAAGAGAGCTTTCCGTGAAGAAATTTTAATTCGGATTTCCGCATATGCGAGAAAAGGGAAGCGTTTTGACTATAATTCACATGAACGCCTCCGTGAAGCAATTCAAAAGAAACTGTTCGCAGACTTAAAAGACGTCGTAAAAATTACAACATCTTCAAAAACACCGGATGAACAGCAGTTAAAGAAAATAAATGAAGTGGTCGCAAGATTAATTGATGAGCATGGATATAATTCAGTTTCTGCAAATGATTTATTGCGCTATGTAGGAAGTTTGCTAAACAGATAAAGAAAAAAGCACTAAGGAGAATTTTCCTTAGTGCTTTTTAAAATGCAGTTGTAAAACCTCTCGTTTCACATGCTTCTCTTGGCTTATGGACTTTTATCGCTCTTTCTGAAACGATCCGGTAATTGAAATTTCGTCCAAATAATTGGATAGAAATCATTCCAGTCGTACAATTTAAATGGAAGTCGAGCACGTAGCCTCTTCCTAATATGCCTTCATTCGTTTGGTCAAGCTCAGTAAAATTAATCGGCTCGCCTGTAAACTTTTCATAGGGTGGTTCATATCCGCCTTTTGTTTTGTCAAAATTACTAAGGTCGGTCGTTACCCCGATTATAAAGTGAAACTTCTATCAG
>NZ_BCVG01000161.1 GCF_001591625.1 Metabacillus fastidiosus NBRC 101226 | reverse complement strand
TATCATACGTTTCCTGTATAGAGTTGTGCCTATTCCTAAATAAAAAACAACAGCCTGCATTGCGGCTGCTGTTTTTTGGATTAAACCATTATTTTACACATGTCATTTGTAAATTCAACAGGATCATTGATTGGCAGCCCCTCAATTAAAAGAGCTTGGTTATATAAAAGCTGTGTATATAATGCAAGCTTTTCTTTATCATTTTCAAATGCTTTTTGCAGTGATTTAAATACATCATGGTTTGGATTAATCTCTAACACTTTATCTGCTTTTACATTTTGATTATCAGGCATTGCATTTAAGATTTTCTCCATTTCAATTGTTACTTCCCCTTCTGTTGATAAACAGACAGGATGGCTTCTTAATCTTTTTGATGCTTTTACATCTTTTACTTTATCATTTAAGATGTCTTTCATATAATCAAATAATTCTTTGTCTTCATTTTGTTCTGCTTCTGATTTATTATCTTTCTCTTCCGGCTCAATTCCTAAATCACCGCTTGAGACAGATTTAAATTCTTTCTCTTTATATGTCATTAACATCTTAATCGCAAATTCATCAACATCATCTGTAAAGTATAAAATTTCATATCCTTTTTCTGCGACTAATTCTGTTTGCGGCAGCTTGTCAATTCTTTCAATAGACTGTCCGGAAGCATAGTAAATATATTTCTGGTCTTCTGCCATTCTTGATACATATTCATCTAAAGTGACAAGCTTTTTCTCTTTTGATGAATAGAACATTAGGAGATCCTGGAGCAATTCTTTATTGCTTCCAAAATCACTGTATACACCGTATTTTAATTGGCGTCCGAAAGATTCGTAGAACTTTTCGTATTTTTCCCGTTCATTTTTCAGCAGACTTTTTAATTCACTTTGAATCTTTTTCCCGATATTTTTTGCAATTAAGCGTAACTGGCGGTCATGCTGAAGCATTTCCCTCGAGATATTAAGCGATAAATCTTCTGAATCGACCATTCCTTTTACGAAACTGAAATAATCAGGAAGAAGATCGGCACATCTATTCATAATAAGTACGCCGCTTGAATACAACTCCAGCCCTTTTTCATATTCCTTTGTATAATAATCAAATGGCATTTTTTCCGGAATATATAAAATGGCATTGTATCTGATAGAGCCGTCTACACTAATATGAATATGTTTTAATGGCTTATCGAAGCCGTAATGTTTTTCCGCATAAAACTGCTCGTAATCTTCTGTTGTCAGTTCCTTTTTGTTTTTTCTCCAGATCGGAACCATACTGTTAATCGTCTGTTCTTCTGTGTATTGTTCAAATTCCTGATCATTATCTTCTTTCAGTCTTGTTTCCGTTACATCCATTTTAATTGGATATCGGATGAAATCAGAATATTTTTTAATAATCGCTTTTAAACGGTATTCATCTAAAAATTCATCATAATTTTCATCTTCTGTATTTTCTTTTATTTTTAAAATAACTTCTGTTCCAACCTCTGCTTTTTCAGACGGCTCAATCGTATACCCATCGGCACCTTCTGATTCCCATTTATACGCTTCTTCGCTTCCTAACGCTTTACTAATAACAGTAACTACATCAGCAGCCATGAATGCGGCATAAAATCCGACTCCAAACTGGCCGATAATATCATGTCCATCTTTTAATTCATTTTCATTTTTAAATGCTAAAGAACCGCTTTTCGCGATCGTTCCGAGATTATTTTCAAGCTCTTCCTTCGTCATACCGATACCTGTATCGATAATTCTCAGCGTTCTGTTTTCCTTATCAGCATCTACTTTTATGTAATAGCTATCCTTATCAAAATTTAAAGAATCATCTGTTAATGCCTTGTAATAAATTTTATCAATTGCATCACTGGCATTTGAAATCAACTCTCTCAAAAATACCTCTTTCTGAGAATAAATAGAGTTGATCATCATTTCTAATAATCTCTTTGACTCTGCTTTAAACTGTACTTTTGTCATTACAGACTCCCCCTTCTAATTAATAGATTAGCACTCTTACTACATAAGTGCTAACCAATACTTTTTTAAATATCATACACAATAATTTATGTCAAGGCATTATACATTGCATATCTGTATACAGCCGTCATAATTATGTATTTAGATGAATAAATTTTTTTAGAAAATACGAAACTCAAAAAGAAAAAAGTGCGGAAGGCGGGTTTTCTAATGAAAATACCTGTTAGTGGTTTTGTTATTCATTCAAATGATTCGAATTCGGAGCATTCCCACGAATTATATCTCACTTCATGGGATGGCAGACAGCTTCATACACATCATTTTGCAGGAGTAACTTCTTTTAACGCCGGTCATGACCATCAGTATGCGGGGATGACGGAACCTGCTCCGAGCGGAGTGCCTCATACACATTATTACTTTACAATGACATCTTTTAACGATGGGCATAAGCATGAAATCAGAGGTGTTACCGGTCCAGCTATTCCTTTACCTGGAGGGGGGCATTATCATCAATTCCATGGAGTAACAACAGTAAATGGCAGCCATCCTCATTCTCATCGATACAGTGGAAATACTAGTTCTAGCTAACTCAAAATCCCCCCTGATAACGAGTCGTTTGTCCTCCAGCTGCAAGCCTTTGTTACTTACTAAACCCTAAAGAGCTTCTGATTGGTTCGCCTGGTGTACTACTTCTTCGCTATAAAAAAAAGAGCCTATTTTTAAAAAAGATTAATCAAAATAGGCTCTTCTTTGATGAAATGGAGTAACTTCTAAAATATGTTTGATTGTTCTTTTAAATCATTGCTGTCCTAAAGCATCTTCCAGCTCAATACCATTTATCAATTTAATATCTTTTAGAAGAAAATGAGAAGTAATATCCCGACAATGAAGCAATAATAAGTAAAATAAACGAGCTTTCCATTTTTCATAATTCCCATAAACCATTTCATCGCAATATAAGTCATTAGAAGTGTTGTAATAAACGCAGATAAATATGGAATTGCTAAATCTGCTTTATTCGGTTCATTCAAAAAATCTGAAAAACCTAGTACAACACCCCCAAGGCTCACTGGAATATACAGCATAAATGAAAACCGAAGCGCCGTATCTTGTTTCATTCCAACAGCAATTGCTGAAATAATCGTTGCGCCTGAACGACTAATCCCTGGTGTTAAGGCTACAGCCTGCCCTAAACCAACAATGAATGCATCCTTAATTGTAATATCACCCTCTCCTTTCACTCCTTTCATATTGCGAATGAACCACAAGGCAACACCCGTAACGAAAAGCATGATCGCAATTGTTGTCATACTGACATTTTCTGCGATATAGTCATTTAATAAAACACCCAGAACTCCTGCCGGAATACTGCCAATGACAATGAAGCAAACAAAGCGAAAGTCGCTCTTATATTGCTCATTTTTTGTTTTTAAATAATGAATTGAATTGATTGCAAGCCTTGCGATATCCTGTCTGTAAATATAAAGTATCGCAAGCAGTGAAGCCGTATTTGTTAATATAGCAAAAGTAAAACCTTGGTTACCCAAACCTAAAATTTCGCTGGCAATCATTACATGTCCACTAGAAGATACCGGAATCGGTTCTGTAAAACCCTGAACCAGCCCAATAATAATCATTTTAAGTATGTATATAATATCTGTCTCTCCCATGTTAGCCTCCTATAAATCTCTTGTCATTCATACAGACGAGACGGAGAAGGGAATTGTTTCCTAAATTATGATTTATTTTCAATTTAATTAAAGAAGACGAAAATTATTTTAGGGAAAGTTTCACAATATTTTTAATAATACTGCTTTATTTAAAATCTGGAATACAGAAAAAAGAAGAGAAGCATCAATCGCTTCTCTCCTTTAAATAAATCATATTATTTAGCTGTAAAAGATACGTTTTCTGCAGTTGCCCAATTGTTTACCGGAATTACTTTATATTTAACACCAGACTTCAATACAGCGTTTTGAACATCAAAAATGCCGACTGCTCCTTTACGGGATGAGAAACGGTATTGTGCTTTTACTGTAGTACCATCTTCCCCTTGCAGCTCTACACTTCTTCCTGCAAATAATTCTGTACGAGGATCTTTATCCAATGTAATCTGGAATGATTTATTATCAATTGCTTGGGCTGACTGAAGTTTAAGCGGAGCAATATTTTCTGCTGTAAACCATCTGTTATCAATATCCGCCCATTTCGATGTCACTTTATATGTAACACCTTGTTTTAATGTCTGTCCTTCCGGTAAACGGAATTTTGGAGCTTGTCTTCCATCAGCAGCCTGAGTAAACGGTACATAATTTGCTGTGAACTGATCACCATTGCTTCCTGTAACAGTTACATAGCGATCTCGTAAAGAGGAAATAATATCATAGCGTTTTCCATCTTTATCACGATTTTTGCGGTCCAGTTCAAATGCTAAATCACCGCGTCCTGCCTTGTATGCTTCAATAACATTTGCGTAATCCACTACACCATCTTCTAAAAATGATTCCAGTTCAAATGTGTCATTTGTCACTTGTTTCGTATTACGGATCTCTATTTTCTCATCTGTTCCTTCAAATGTCTTTACTCTCTGTCCTTTATAGCTTAGTTTATATCTTGCATCATCTTTTTGAAATGTAACCGGTACGATATATGTACTCTTTGCACCTGTTTTTAAGCGGGGTACGTTAACGATGCTAAGATCGTGATTAAATTCAAATTGTTTCTTAATATTTTCTAAATTATTCGGGTCCACATCTTCTGCAGCAAGCGGCTTATTAAATGTAATTTGTAATGTCATTGTATTTACTACATTTATATTCGTAATTCTTGCTTCCTGCTGTTGCTTCTCTGCTGAAACCTGCTGGTTGCTTGCCGCTTCTACGTTTAAAGCAGAATTACTTACGATAACTCCTGATGAAATAATAGATACAGCTAATGCTGCAGGTACGATACTCTTTTTAAAATTCATGTTACATGTCTCCTTTTATTTTTAATTATTTATGAACCTTCTCTTCTTCAGTTCAACGCTATTATCCGATGCATTTCTGGCTGTCACCTTCATTATTCAGTTCTCTCTTCTACCTCCCCCGTTTCCTATTTCTTTTTTATCTGTTCTCTTCTTAGACAATATTAGTACGCAATCCTAAACTGCCTATAAATAAATTCTTAAAAAAGTATAAAATTATAAGAAAAAATTGTTAATAATTAATAAGATGAAAAGTTTTCAAAAGAGTATTGTCACTTCAGAAAATTATGAGTATACTCATTTATAAGTCGACTCATAATTATAATCGGAGGTTGCTTATAATGTCGGGACTAAGAGAGTTAAAGAAAGAACAAACAAAACAGAAAATTATTCATTACGCGAAAGAGCTCTTTTTAAAAAAAGGATTCCAGCATGTAAAAACATCTGAAATTGCACGTGGTATCGGAATAGCCGAAGGAACGTTATTTAACTACTTCTCTTCTAAAGGGGAACTGTTTATTGCTACAATTCTCCCTGATTTCAATCTAAATCCCTATAAAACCTCTATTGAAAATCCAAATATAAAAATAAACAAGGAAACGATCGTGGAAGAAATTATGAATATAATCGATTATTACCTGAAAGAACTGATTAGAGTTGAGAAAAGTTTATTGCGGGAGTTTTTATCAGTAGCATACAGTATGAATGAAGCGAATTCAGAGGCAGCCAGAAGGAGTCTGATGAAAGCAGACAAAATGATTCTTCAGGATTTGCAGCAATTTTTGGAATATGTGCAGCAATCGGCTTCTGTGAAAATAAGCATCGATATTGAAATTTTTATTGAATGTGTTTTAAGTTTTGGCTTTTTACAATTCAACAAATATGTATATGATGAACAATTCAGTTATCAAAATATGTTAGATCAATTAAGAAAACAGTTAAATTTTATAATGAATAATTATTAAGCATAGCTAATCTTCTACCTGTCTCTCTTGTTTTTTACAGTTCAAATAAAGTGAAACTTCCATCAGTGGGGGGGTTTCCCATCCCCACTGATGGTTAGCT
>NZ_BCVG01000160.1 GCF_001591625.1 Metabacillus fastidiosus NBRC 101226 | reverse complement strand
AAAATAGGGAATGTCCAGCCGCACATTCTAAGATGTTTGGCTTTATGACACTCCCTTCTCTATTATTCTTCATCTTCTAACACTTTATATGCCTCATTAAATAGAATGAGCTGGCTATCAACTTCCTGCTCGCCATTTTGAACCGTCACATAATGATACACACCATCTTCGTCTTGTGCGCGAGCTTTGGTATTATCATTTAACTGAAGGTCTAATATGTGATTCAAGCGTCTTTTAATTTCTCCATCGTAAATCGGGAATAAAATTTCCACCCGTTTTTCCATGTTTCTCGTCATCATATCTGCTGATGAAAGGAAAATTTTCTCTTCTCCATTATGATGAAAATAATAAATTCTACTATGCTCTAAAAAACGTCCGACGATGCTTCGAACATTAATGTTCTCACTTACATTTTTAACCTTTGGTCGCAGGCAGCATATTCCTCTTACGATCAAATCAATTTTCACTCCTGCATTTGAAGCCTCATATAATTTCATAATGATAACTTTATCTGTTAATGAATTCATTTTTGCTATAATTCTGCCATTTCCATATTTCTTATGGAACATAATCTCTGCATCAATGAGTGATAAATAATCAGTACGAATATCAAATGGAGCGACAGACAGATGATGAAAATGCGGTTTTTCTGTGTAGCCGCTTAAATAATTGAAAAAATTTGTTGCATCTATCCCAAACTTTCGCTTCGATGTTAATAACCCCATATCTGTATATAACTTAGCAGTCTGGTCATTATAATTTCCAGTCCCCAGATGGACAAAACGCTCAATTCGATTATTTTTTCGTCTAACAACAAGAGTGATTTTACTATGTGTTTTTAAATAAGTCATTCCGTAAATAACATGGCATCCGGCTTTTTCAAGTTCTTTTGCCCATTGAACATTATTCTCCTCATCAAATCGGGCCTTTAATTCAACGAGCACTGTCACCTGCTTACCATTTTCAGCTGCTCGTTTCAGCGCTTCAATAATCGGTGAACCACCGCTTACACGATATAACGTTTGTTTAATTGCTAATACATCACGGTCATCTGCCGCATCAGAAACAAAATCAACAACTGGTTCAAATGATTCATATGGATGATGTAAAAAAATATCCTTTTCAGATAATATATCAAAAATATCTTCATCTGAAGGGATATCTTGTGGAGGCTGGGGAATAAGAGTTTCATAAACAAGCTGTTCTTTCACCGTTGCCAATTCCTTATAGAAGCTAAATAGAAATGTTAAATCTAATGGAGCTTTCATTTCATATACATCCTTCTCATGAATCTCCAGCTCTTCAAGCAAATAACGTAAAATATTTTCATCAAAACAGCCAGCTTGAATTTCTAACCGAACGGCTGCTCCCCATTTTCGTTTCTTTAATTCTTTTTCAATTTCCTTTAATAAGTCTCTGGCACCTTCTTCATGAATCGTCAGATCAGCATTTCGAGTAATTCTGAAAATAGAGGTAGAGACGACTTTATATCCTCTAAATAATTTATAAATAAAATAACTTATAACATCTTCTAATAAAATAAATTGCAGCTTGCAATTCGAATTTTTCAGCGGAACGAAACGGTCGATTACTGACGGCACTTGAACTAAAGCTGTCTTTAAACGATATTCACTAAACTCATCTTCATTTTCATCTTCTAAAACGACTGCAAGATTTAAGCTTTTATTTGCCAGCATCGGAAATGGGCGATAAGCATCAATCGCCATCGGTGTTAAAACTGGAAAAATATTTTCATCAAAATATTCCTCTAAATGAATGAACTGTTCTTCATTTAATTCATTCATCTGTAAAAATTCGATTCCTTCATCTTTAAGCATTGGGATAATAATATCTGTAAATGCTTCACACTGCAGCTCAACAAGTTCATGATTTTTATTTGCAATTGCTTTCAATTGCTCCTTCGGTGTTAAGCCTGCCTTATTTTCCCGCTTACTAAACCCTGCCTTCACCTGATCCTTTAGTCCCGCAACACGAACCATAAAAAATTCATCTAGATTAGAACTAAAAATCGCTAAAAACTTTAGACGCTCTAATAAAGGGTTGCGGTCATCGAGTGCTTCTTCAAGCACCCTCTCATTAAATGCGAGCCAGCTTAGCTCTCGATTATTATAAAAAGTAGGACTGTTCAGTGATAGGATCATTTGATCTGTTAATGCCATTTTTTTCGCCACCCTTAATTCGACAATATATTTATTTAATAATATCATTTCAATCGTTGTATATTGTAAAATTAATGTAAACTTTGTATAAATTTATTGTAAATTAAAAGGACTGGAAATAAAAGAAATAAATTCAAAAAACTATATCTATAGTACTATCCAAATATAAAATCAACAGTAAAAAGAGCTCAAGATATTAAATCTTGATCTCTTTTTTAAATACCCGTCTCTTTAAGAATTATGCATTTTTCAAATATTTAACTATTATTAAACTCTCATTCGGCTGATAATATAGAATGAAAATTTACAGTAATCGGTTTTTTAATAATCTTCTCCAAATGTTTCTTCTGCTTCTCTGCCTGGTATTGTTCTGCCTGCCAATCTCCGGAACATTTCAAGAAAAAGACTAATCCATTTTCCGTATCTTCTATTTTTATTTCTTTAACAATTTTCCTTTTTGTCGTATCCAAGCTATATGCAAACTTTACTATCGCACCTAACTGACGGATTTTCAGCTGTTCCTCCTTCGTAAACCAGTCTTGGTACGGTTCTATATACTGTTTAAATACCGGTTTACTTTTATAGGAAGCAATGAGCGCCATCTTTAAACGTTCTCTAGGGAAAAGACCATCAATCGTTCGATTGGCAAGAAGATAAAATGTATGCTGGCTGCTTGATTCTCCGTCAATATAACAGCCAAGATTATAAACGAAAGCTCCCCGCTTTATATCCAATATATCTTCATCTGCACGCTCAACATAATAGAGGTCTGCCAAGAGATTATAAACATTTGTTGCAATCGTTGTCACATGAAACATATGATTCACATTAATATTATAATCAGCCGCTAAATTATAAAGGCTTTCTTCTATCACATTTGGGAAAATAGAGATTCCAAAATCCCTTGTTAACTCCTCATAGAAAATACCATCTCTTAAACCTTTTCGGCTCACAATAAATCGCTCACCATGTGCCATTTCGTAAAGACATTGGAACGTTTCCAATGCAGGAATAATAATGTCTGCCCTGTCCTTAGACAGCCCGTCCACTTTTTGCATTTCCTCAAAGGAAAACTTCAATAAATACTGTTTCACTTCTTCAAGCTGCTCACCGCTCATCACATATTGATGTACACCTGACAAAGGATACGAAATTATTGCCTGATGAATTTGAACGACATTTCTCGCACTTCCGCCAATTGCAATAATCGGTAAATTCTTATCTTTTAGCCATGGAAGTGATGCAAACTGTTTCCTTAAAAACGAGCGTAGTACTTGTAATTCATCTTCTGATGGAAAATCCCCGCTCACAAACTCCTTTTTGAGAGATAAAGCACCGAAAGAGAAACTATGATATTCCTTTAACTCACGATTTTTAAAATAAGTAATTTCTGTACTTCCTCCACCAATATCAATCGTTATTCCTTCTTCAAGAGATGTGGAATTAACGATAGCTAAAAATCCATAATAAGCTTCTTCATATTCGGATAAAATTTGCATCGTAAAATCTGTTTGTTCCTTCACTTGCTTTTCTATCTCTGTTTTATTTACTGCTTGACGAATTGTAGCAGTTGCAACACATTTTACATCTTTTAAATAATGATGTCTCGTTATCTCTTGGAAACTATGTAATGTAGTAATTAATTTTGTCATTCCTTCAATTGAAAGATGCGAATCTTCTGTTAAATAGTTACGAAGTCTGGCAACCGCTTTCACGTTTTCAATTTCCTTTAATTTGCCGCTCTTATCGCGCACATAAATAACGAGCCGCATCGTATTTGAACCAATATCAATAATGGCGTATTTGTCTTCTCTCAAACAGACACATCCTTACAATAAAATAATTGTCTTTTATTATAACAAAATCAAATTAGATTTTGGAACGAAACTAATCATTTTTTCATATAAAGAATAAATGATATTGTACTTTATTTAGAGAGAATGAGCGAGGAGGTTAGATATGATTCATACCGTAAAAAAAGGAGAAACAATTACAAGCATTGCTATTGATTACCGGATTCCGGTACAAACTCTGCTTTCAGTCAATAATCTCGCTAATCCAAATATCATTTTTATTGGTCAGCAAATAAATATTCCTGGTCTCCCTGAGCCAGCGACCATTCCATATGAAATTCATGTCTCAATAGCAAGCAGGCGTTTAACTTTAATATCACAGGGAAAAATACTAAAAGTATATCCTATTGCGGTCGGAAAAATACTCACTCTTACACCGATCGGTGATTATGTCATCGTCAATCGGGAACCGAATCCAGGCGGTCCTTTCGGTGCAATGTGGCTTAGTTTATCAAAGATTCATTATGGCATACATGGAACGAATGATCCAAGCTCGATTGGAAAAGCCGTTTCACTCGGATGCATCCGAATGTATAATCAAGATGTTATTGAGCTCGCTTCCATCGTTCCAAACGGCACGCGAGTCATCATTAAACCTTCATGACTCTAAACTTAAGCAATTCTTAAGCATTTGTTTACATTTACAATATATTAAATTTATGGAATATCACTTATAATAATGATTGTGAATGTTTATAAATAAAGGAGAAAAATAATGGAAATCTTTAAAAATCGGAATTTTGTGAAGTTATTTTTTGCAGCGCTCGCTTCACAAATGGGTACAACAATCGGTAATATGGCTTTTGCCTTTTATTTATTAGACCGGTTTAGTCATCAACCTCTTTACGCAACATTAGCTGAACTCATGTATTCATTACCAACGATTTTTGTCTTTTTTATCGTCGGTGTCGTAGCCGATCGTTTTGATCGTAAAAAAGTAGCTGAAAACTGTGATTGGATTCGAGCTGGCTTAACAGTTGTTTTATTTATCGCCTTATTTTTCCAATCTATTCCTCTTATCTTCTTCATTCTCTTTTTAAGAAGTGCAGTAACAAAATTTTTCTTCCCAGCTGAGAATAGTCTCGTACAAGGGATATTAAATAAAGATCAGTATGCAAAGGCAGCAGGGCTAAATCAAATGCTGTTTAGTATTTTTATGGTTTTTGGCGTAGGACTAGGTGCAGCAACATATAAAACAGTTGGGATTCATGGTGCAGTTGTTATTGATTTTTTCAGTTTCATTATTTCAGGTTTCTTAATTCGAGCATGTAAAATTCCAACCGCTGCGAGATTACCGAATGGGAAATTATCTTGGAAGGAATTAAGTATTAAATCTTCCTTAAATGATTTTAAAGACGGGATTACGTACATTATTAAAAACCGGCTGCTTGCCTTATTAGTTTTTGGGTTTTTCATGTTTGGCTTCGTTACTGGTGCATTCGCCATCTTACCGATGTTTACGATGAAATATAAACTTGCACTTGAACATTATGAATGGTATGCCTCCCTCTTCGCTATTTCCTTAGGAATAGGGCTATTAGTCGGTAGCGGCATTTCCGCTTTCATATCTTCTAAAGTAAAGCCATACCAATTAATGATTTTTCCCATTTTTTTAACTGGTTTACTTGTTTTTTTCCTAGGATTCACAGACCGAGTCTGGGTATTTCTCTCCCTTGTATTCGTTATTGGGACATGCATTGCCCCGATTAATGTTGCAATCGGAGGCTGGATGCCAAAAATAGTTCATCCAAAATTAATGGGAAGAGTAAGCGGATGGATCGATCCGCTTATGATGCTCGCACAATCTCTAACTTTAGGAGTAATCGCCTTTTTATTCCCTAAAGTCGTCACAAGTACCGATTATTTATATTACGGGATGGCTTGTATCATTTTATGTGTCTTTATTTTCTATGCTATGACATTACCTAAATTAAGTAAAAAAGCAGATGAGAGTAAAAATTTGAAAGAAAAACAATTAGTAAACCACTGATCTGCATAATAGAGAAAAACGTTAAAGGGGCTGTCCAATAAGGACCTTTAACGTTTGAAAAGCTGAAAGGACCTGTCACCAAATCCGTGACTTTACT
>NZ_BCVG01000159.1 GCF_001591625.1 Metabacillus fastidiosus NBRC 101226 | reverse complement strand
ACGTAACTTCTTTGAATTTTCAGAATTTTGAAGTGGGAGACTTACTGCTTGTTAAGGCTGGGATAAAAAACTTGGCTCCATGGCCAAGTTTTTTATTAATCCACAATGTCAACATAGATAAAGTATGCAAGTGTCACGAAACTTGCGATAACAAATAAAACATCATAATTCATAAGTCAGACCCTCCCATATTTATTATGCAGTATTGAATTCATTTCAAACATCTTTGGATTATTTTGAAAGCTTTTTCAAAGAATGAGAGAAATTCATAAAATATGCATAAATTTTCTTTTATATGTATGTTAAAATAATAACATACTAGACTGTTGGAAGGAAGTAAACTTATGAATAGATGGATGAGAAAAACCCTTGTTATCCTGTTTACGATTGCTACGTTTGGTTTAGTAGCACCACCTGCAGCATTAACAATTGGTGAACAAAACTCAAAAGACACATCTTTTCGCACTTTTGAAGAAAAGCATGTTGAAATTATTAGAGAAACAGAAGATACGAAGGAAGACTACATAGCAGATTTGTTAATTAACGCCAAAGAACAATCGTATGAGAAGTTTGGAACAAAAATTGGTGAAGTGATTGATGAAGAATTCAATGAGGTCATTTTTCCAAAAATAGAAGAAGTCATTACTTATTTCGTAAATGAACAAGATGACGAACAATTTAAAAACATAGCAATTTCTAAAAATCCGTCAGGCGGGCTCGGTGAAAAGATTTTCCATATCTATAACCGGGAAACGAATGAAGATGTGCTAAGATTCCATGTCAGACGGGATAACCCCCCGCAGCAAGGTTATTCTTTTAATTTTCACTACCACACATACCATGACTCCTTTCAGTCCCATAAAGATTTAGGAGATATTTATTGGGACAAAAATATGCCACCTAAGTGGAAAACATACAGCTAAAATATAAGCCTGGCTCACGTGAATAAAGTGGGGCCAGGCTTTTTTGTGGAAAAATTTATGAGGAATTGCCGATATAATCTGAATTTCGCTGATATATTGGAAAGATCGCCGATATAATGCAAATTTCACTGATATATCAGAAAAAGCTGCTCATATATTTCAAGAAGTACACCCGCGATTGCTTTCTATGTTAAAATTTAAAGCGTAAATGATTCGTATAGAGTAAGGGGTGCTTTTTCGTTGAATGAGGTAGAAAATATATATTTAAATATGTGCAAAGAAGTGCTGGAGAAGGGTACTGTAAAGGGAGACCGTACAGGGACTGGAACGATTTCTGTTTTCGGTTATCAGATGAAGTTTGATTTAAGCAAAGGCTTTCCGCTGCTTACGACGAAGAGAATTCCATTCCGCTTAATAGCAAGTGAATTATTATGGTTTATTAAGGGTGATACAAATATCCGTTACTTGCTTGAAAATAATAATAATATTTGGAATGAATGGGCGTTTGAAAAATGGATTAAAAGCGGGGAATATAAAGGCCCGGACATGACAAATTTTGGGCTTCGTAGCCAAGAGGATGAGGAATTTAAGCAGCTTTATGAAATAGAGATGGAAAACTTCAAGCAAAGTGTTTTAACCGATGAAGAGTTCGCCAAAAAATTTGGAGAACTTGGAAATGTATACGGAAAACAGTGGAGAGAATGGAAGACGACGGCTGGTGAAACAATTGATCAATTAAAAGATGTGATTGAAACAATTAAGAAGAATCCTTCCTCACGCCGGTTAATCGTTTCCGCATGGAATCCGGAAGATGTTCCGTCCATGGCTCTGCCGCCCTGTCATACTTTATTCCAGTTTAATGTGGCGGATGGAAAGCTCAGCTGCCAGCTTTATCAGCGCTCAGGCGATCTTTTTCTTGGAGTTCCTTTTAATATAGCAAGCTATGCGCTATTAACACATTTAATTGCTCATGAATGTGGCTTAGAGGTCGGAGAATTTATTCATACATTAGGTGATGCGCATATTTACTTAAATCATGTGGAGCAAGTGAAGACTCAGCTTGGACGTGAGCCGAAAGATTTTCCTGTTCTAAAGTTAAATGAAGAAGTGAAGTCTGTTTTTGATTTCCAAATGGATGATATTGAGATTGAAGGCTATGAGCCGCATCCGGCAATTAAAGCTCCGGTCGCTGTGTAGAATGGATGTATGTTATAATCGCCCAGGATATTTATTATCCTGGGTTATTTTTATGAGGATTATCATCTTTAGTAAATCATTTAACTAATTATAGCGTTGGTCACCAAAAAAAGAAGTATATAGCTTCTTTTTATTTATAATTTAAGTTTTCTTGGCAGATTGAACGTGTTATCGAGACTTCTCTAGTTCCTTCGATACCATTCCTTCTTCTTGATGTGCATTTTCTTCGACAGTCGTTGTTAAGTTTCCTTGTTTATCATACCAGGATACTCCCCCGTTTTTATTAACTTTCATACCAGAGAAACTAATAAAATATTCAGTTGAATCGCTCTTAATAACTGTTCTTCCTGCATATATGGACAAAGTGTTTCCTTGTCCTAGAGCATCGGACTGTTTCTGGTACAAATGATTGTACTCCGTGAAAATGCCTTCTGCTATTTTGAATCGTTCTTTTATCGTTAATTCGTTAAATTCTTTTTTTAGTTCCACATGCAAAGTATCTGAAATGGTTGTAGATATAAGAAGATTAGGATATTTTTCTTTCAATTCTTTGTCGACAGTGGACCTAAAGTTATTTAATACACTGTTATATCTATAATCTGGTATTTTATAGACTAAATAACAAACAAATATCGATATTAACAAAAGGAATATCATTAATCGAATTTGCAGCATTTTGAGAGATGTATCCGATTTTTTAACAAGCATAAGAGTTCTCCTTCTATTTTCTTCTGATTATAAAGATTTTACCAATATTTATATTATTTGCAATCTTTTTTCTTTGGGAATGGTCATCTGATCTTGGATAAAAAGCTTAATTTTAAAGAAGAATTCAGCTTCTATTTTCGCTTTAAGCTATTTAATACAGTGCTGAAGGAAAACAGGGAAATTTATAAGGAACGTTTTGTTTTTGGCTCGATTTTTCGATTATTATCCAATATAAAAATCCCGAAATACGGCTGGAAATCAGCTCATTTCGGGATTGATTTATGCTTTAATGAAATAAAAACCAGGCTGTATTTAGTATAGGTAGTATGTTATTTATATTATTTTGCAACAGATACTAAACGTACAGCTTGACTAACAATACGGCTGTTTACTGATTATTTATCCTGAACCTTTGTTTTCCAGTGTAACGACTTTTTTACCAAAGGGGAAGTAAGGATGGTTGTAACAATCGCAACAAGGAACAAAATACTATAATCGGTATTGGAAATTAATTTACTGCTTAAACCGATGTTAGCAAATATTAAGATCATTAACCCTCGTGCATTCATTAAAGCCCCTATAGCACTCGATTCTCTCCAACTGTAACCGATTGTTTTTGCATAAATTAAGCAGGGGAAATATTTGCTTATAAATGCCGTTACAATGAATATCGAAACGATAACTAAATGATTGCTGCTCGTAAAGGAGCTTAAATCAACATTAAAACCGGAACTTACGAAATAAATAGGAACGAGTAGAGTACTTACAAAATTTTGAATATTAGCATCTAATTCTTTCGTTACTTTATCTAATCGAGGTACGATTAATCCTGCTATAAAACCTCCGAAAATAGCATGAAGTCCAATTTTTTCTGATAGAAGACTGCTCAATAAAAAAATGAAAAGAAATAAAGCAAAGAATTCATTGTTTAATGCTTTATACTTATTTGCAACTATATATTTTAAAATCGGTTTAATTACAAAAAACATTATTAGAAGGTAAACAATTATATAAATCAAGATGTTCATACTGCTCACTGAAAAGTTCAGGCTCGCAATAGAAAGAATAATTGGCAGCATGATCCATGCTATTACATCATCTATACTTGCCCCTAAAATAACAAACCTCCCGAGCTTTGTTTGAATCATCTTTTGCTGATCTAAAATTCTTACTAGTACAGGAAAGGCTGTTACAGAAATACTTGCTGACATAAACAAAGAATAGACTAATTGAGAAGTTAATTTAAATTCTAATGATGGGTAAATGTACCAGCTGAATGCAAATATCATAGAAAAAGTAGGGATGATTCCGACTAATGCAAGCTGTAGAGCATTTTTAAATAGACTATTCTCCATCTTTTCTTTACGTACTTGAATTCCGATGAGAAACATATATAAAGAGATTCCTAGCTGGCTTAATAAATACAATTGTTCCTTTATTTCTTTATTGAACAGCCATTCTTGAACAGAAGGAAATAAAATACCTAAAAATGAAGGACCGGCTAAAATACCACCAATCATCTCTCCGACTACTTTAGGCTGGCCAATCATTTTTGCCAGAGTACCAAATAGCTGAGAAATAATAATTATTATTAATAAACTTAATAAGAAATGAAACAAACAATACACTCCTTTTATTTAACTAATAAAAAAGTATATCCATTCTCCTCTAGGAAATCTATAAGCTTGGAAAAGGTAATAAGAAAAATTACGTATTTCTTGTGTGTACATATGATTAGAATTTAAAATGAAGAATGAACAAATCTGGAATGATTCATAGATTGTTAAGTGAAGGGAGACTAGAGAATGCTAAAAAAATTCTTAGCGAAATTAGGTAAGGGAGCAGCAAAAGTAGATTTACAGTTTGAAAATCGTCCTTATGGGATTAATGAAGTTGTACAAGGAGAGGTTATTTTAAAAGGAGGTCAGGTGGATCAGCAGATTAATAAGCTTGCAGTTAAACTTATGATGACTGTATCTTCTAAGAATGGACAATCTGTTTCGCGTCAGGTTGATGAGATTCCTTTAACTGGGCCGTTTCTTATTTCCAAACAGGAAGAGCGGCATATACCATTCCATTACTCTATACCGTCCACTCTCCCATTATCTAGAAACTTTGTATCTTATTATTTTGATACACATCTTGATATCGAGGGAGGTTTTGACCGGACAGATATAGACCATGTTATAATTGCGGGCTCTAGAGAAATACACTCCATTTTTAATGCTTTTTCACAGTTAGGGTTTCGGGAAAAAGCAACTTCAGGAAAGCTTGATACATATGGTCAGGAGTTTGAATTTTTCCCTACACAGCTGTTTGCGGACCAAATTAATGAATTAGAAATCCGTTTTGCATATGTGGGAACAGGCATTAAGATTTGGATGGAAGTAGATTGCAGGTCTAATTATGGAGAAATTGAAGCGAAACGGGAGTTCGTCCTGTCTAAAGAACTATTGGAAAATGAAGATCAGCTAGTCGATTTTCTTAGAGATAGTATTGCAGAAACTGTTCAACAGCCACAATTATATGGGCAGCCATTTTCTTATCATGTTCAACAGCCGGGCCATAGTGGTATAGGAAGTGGCATTGGCAGCATGGTTGGAGGTCTCGCAGTCGGTATTTTAGGTGCTGTGTTATTAGATGAAATAATGGATAGTTTCGATATGGATGAAATCTTTGAAGATGCAGAAGAAGCTATAGATACGGATGACGATGATTCCGATTTCTTCGGTATGGATTTTGATGATTTTTCTGGTGGCGACGATTAAACAATTATAAATAATTTATTTGAAAAGGAGCCAATGATAAATCAGATGGCTCTTTTTCAAATGTTTCATTACATTTTATAAATTAATACATAATTGCCAGGTCCAATCAATGCTACCCCAAGGGCAACGGCAATTAAAATAAAATTATATTCGAAGCCTCCCTCGGTCAGCCAAAATCCATTTTTGCCATGGACGGTGAAAATAGCATCAATCATGACAATAATGATGAGAATTGCTCCGAACCAGGTAAGTACCCCGGTCGAGAAAAGCAAGCCTCCAACGAGTTCGAATAATCCTGCTAAAATTGCCCATGTTTTACCGCCGGCTTTGATCCCAATCGTTCCTAGCCATTCTCCGAATCCGACTGGACCAGGTCCGCCGAACCACCCGAATAATTTTTGAGCGCCATGCCCCATAAATGTAAGCCCGATCGCTAGCCGGATGATTAAAAGTCCTAAATCTTCCATTATTATCCCTTCTTTCAACTTATAGTCGATTGAACTACCCACCACTTAATACCCTTAC
>NZ_BCVG01000158.1 GCF_001591625.1 Metabacillus fastidiosus NBRC 101226 | reverse complement strand
GAAAAACCCCCACTGATGGAAGTTTCACTTTATCGTAAATTAAAGAAATAATATTTCCTTCCAAAAAAACAAATGTAAGGCTCATTTATTTAATAAAGAGCGCAGAACAGCACGAAAATCTATAAGGCTCTTTATGCTTAGTCTTAATTTAATATGAAAAACTATTCATTATTCACACTTTCATTGACTAAGACAAGGGTCAAGGACATAACCATTTAATGAATGGAAGGAGGCATTATATGAAGACATTTTCGGAGACTGCGTTATTTGAACATAAGTTTTGGCTGCAAATCTTAGGAGACCATGCTCGTTTTATTCTTGATTCTCTGGCAGAAAGTGAGAAAGAAAATATTATAAAAGCAAAGAAATTCAAACAAACTTTCGATTATTTATTTAAAAAAACGAACGACCATACTGATTTAGTAGCCATTACAATGGAAGCAGAGAAATATGCAAAAGAGATGAGAGAGTTTAAACTGTTATTAATAAGGAAGCATTTGCTTGGAGAAATTAAAATTCATTTATCTCCATCTTTTATTAATCATATGGTGAATGAGCTTGATGAGTATTTACTCGTTTTAAAATACTTAAAGAAAAATGAAGTGCCACCTATTTTTCATGAGCTTCATCATCATTTACTTTGGCTTTTAGATGCGGCGGGACATGCAGGCGCTATCTCAGATAATCTTGATGCAACAGAGAAAAATTTAAAGCTGAAGAGTGATATTTTTGTTACAGAATTTGAAGATTTTTATTTGAAGGCAGTTGAGATGTCAGGATTTTTACGAGCGAATATTGATTCTTTCCCAGCACTTGAAAGAATGAATAAAGAAGTCAATTTAGAAATTAGACTATTCAAGAATTTTTTAGATGAAATAAAGGAAATGGAGTTAACTAAGCAAATGTTAGGAACATTTTCTGCATTGATGGCGGATCATATGATGAGGGAAGAATGCTATTACTTAATGAAGCTTGCTGAATCAGCAGCTATAGATAAGCCTGATTGTGACCCTACAAAATCAAGAATATAAAATAAAGAAAGTTCCGGGAAATTTCAGTATTTCCGGAACTTTTTTATTACGAAATTAATTTTAAACCGATAGCTGCTCCTAAAACCATTGCTATAAAAAAGATTCTTTTCCAATCTTTTGACTCACCGTATAAAAACATTCCTAATATAGCTCCTCCAGATGCACCGATTCCAGTCCAAATTGCATAAGCTGTTCCCATAGGTAGTGTTTCCATTGCGTATGCAAGGAATAAAAAACTTGCTCCAAATCCAATGATGAGTAATGTGAATGATTGCCAATTACGATCTTTATGCAATTTATTTATCATTAAAACACCAAACATTTCACAAATGCCTGCAAAAACTAAAGAAACCCAAGCCATTAATTTTCATTCCTTTCTGGAGTATTGTCTTTAGTAACTAACTTCAACCCGATTACTCCTGTTAATAAAGCAAAAATTAAAAGGACCTTAGCTATTTTAAATGGTTCGCCAAAAAATAAGATATCGGAAAAAACAGTTCCTGCTGTACCTAGACCTACAAAAACTGCATAAACAGTTCCTACAGGAAGTTCCCTTCCAGCAATAATCATTAAATAAAAGCTGACGATAATCGCAATGACTGTTCCAGCCCAAGCCCAAAAATCATCTGCGTGTTTTAAACCAATAACCCAAAAAACCTCAAAAAAAGCAGCAATAAATACTTTAATCCAGTTTGTATTCATTTACATGAAACCTCCAATTTTACAAAAATTAAAAAAGCCTGAGAGATAACTGTTAAACAGTATCTCCCAGGCTTTTATCCTTCCGTGGCACAGCGGTTGCTGTGAGTTTTCTCTCGGACCAGTCTAACATAATTGTTACGGAACCCTAGAAAACATTTGTGTTTTATAATTACTTTAAATTATACACAGATTTAGGCTTTATTCAAGACTGAGATATACTAAAAATAATAAAGGATATTGTTAAGAGAACAGATAATTAAATTTATCTTTATTTTGCATAAAAAATGGATTTATATTATATTTATCATTAGATCATACAACATAATGAAAGAAGGATTTGTCCATGAACTTAGGCTTCGGCGAAATTATGTTAATTATACTTGTTGCACTTATATTATTTGGACCAAAGAAATTACCTGAACTAGGAAAAGCAGCAGGCAGAACATTGAGAGAATTTAAAAATGCTACAAAAGGTATAATGGATGATGATGACGAGAAACCTGTAAAGAAGCAATCATAGAATCGCGATGAGGCATGAATTTATTTTATGTCTCTTTTTTATTTTTCTTTACAATGTTCCATAACGTATCTCGGGAAAATTGTCATTATCTTTGGTATGTTTTTAGGAAAGTTAGGACCTTTAATGATAGTCTTTTCACTTGCTACCCGTTCAAAGAAGAAAGTGTGTTATCCGAATGAAGACATTCTTAGAAGATAAATGGAAAAACCGGTCACAGACCGGTTTTTCCATTTATCTTCTAATATCATGTAATAATCAGCTAGCTGTTTTTTCCCTTCCCTTCTTTTATATTTAAAAATGAGCATGATTCTTAGCTAGGATTAGTAGTAATTTGTAAGGGATAAAATATTAATAACTAATTGAAAATGATTTTCAAAATCATTGAAGTTTGGTACAATGATGGCAATATGAAAATTCAGTGCGGCTTTTCTTTTTAGGAAGGGCGAATTATTATTTTGCTTAGAATAAAAAGAAGTAAAGATTTTACTTTTAATACTTATTGTCTTTACAGATATAAGTATTGTTTTTGATATGCAAGAACAACATAGAAGACAGCTTAATTTATTGCAAGGTTTTATATTGTCAGTATTGACTAGTACAGTACTTTTTCATCATTAATAGACGAAAGATTAGTCATTAACGAAGCATTGTCTGATCAGTTTTTATATAAAATGAGAAATTTTAGTTTGCAAAAGGAGTTGTTCATTATGTACGCTATTGAAACGGATGAACTCACGCTTTCTTATGATGAGTCAATTATTATAAAGGAATTAGATATAAAAATTCCTAAAGGAGAAATTACAGTATTTATTGGCAGTAATGGCTGTGGGAAATCAACATTGCTGCGCTCATTAGCAAGATTGTTAAAACCGAAGAATGGATCTATTTTACTTGACGGACATTCTATTTCCAAGCTTCCGACAAAAGAGGTAGCAAAGCAATTAGCGATTTTACCACAAGGACCTGAAGCACCGGAAGGTTTAACAGTTCTACAGTTAGTTAAACAAGGGAGATACCCTTATCAAAATTGGCTGAAGCAATGGTCTGTTGATGACGAAGAAGCTGTAACAAGGGCAATGAAAGCAACAAATATATATGAATTTGCAGAAAGACCGGTTGATTCCCTTTCAGGTGGACAGCGTCAAAGAGCTTGGATTGCGATGACGCTAGCACAGCAAACGGATATTATTCTACTTGATGAACCGACAACTTATTTAGATATGACGCATCAAATTGAAATACTTGACTTATTATTTGAGTTAAATGAAAAAGAAAAAAGAACAATTATAATGGTATTGCATGATTTGAATTTAGCATGTCGTTATGCTCATCATATTGTTGCATTAAAAGATCAAAAAATATATGCAGAAGGGCGCCCTGAAGAAGTAATTAATTGCAGTTTAGTACAAAATGTATTCCAGATGAACTGTGAAGTGACAATTGATCCTTTATTTGGTACCCCTCTTTGTATTCCGTATGGTAAAGGGAGATGTATTTTAAAAGGTATAGAAGTGAAAAATGCATAAAAACATCAGGGTTGTTGTTTTAACTGTATTACTTATCCCGCTCAGTATAAAATAAAGTAAAGGGAGCTGACGTAATGACGAAAGAAAAACAACAGATAGATGGTTTGCTTGAAAAGTATACTGAATTATTATTAGGAGAAACATCAGAAGAACTAAAAGAAAAAGTGCAGACATGGGTTTTATATAATCATATTGCAAAATCAATGCCGCCATTAGTGAAACATTGGAATGAGAGCTATCCGGAAGGCAGGGAATATGTAAAAGAATTGATTAGTGAAATTAAAAAATTAAATGAGGAACATCGTGCAAATCAAAAAACTCAGAATCGATAAGAATCTGAGTTTTTTCTTTTTCAATTTAATAATACTTTTACATATAATGATATATACCTAATAGTAGAGGTTTATTGCATCATTTTGCCGTAAGGCGACTGCTGATCTAAATAGCTTGAAAATTGGTCATATGACTGCTGAATTTTCTGAATTTCTGCTGCTTCTAACTTATACCATCCGTTTTTGAACATGAGATTATAAAGATGGCGCTGGGCATCTTGTGTTTCATTGCTGACTGTTAAAAGATCTTTGTAAAGTGCTTGATGGCTTAACTCATTTAATGCAGTTGTATAAGCTGATGTTAAGTACTTTTCAGTTGCGAGTATATCATTAATAAAATCACGTTCGTTCATTTGCGGTGACTGCTGTACCTGTGTTTCGGGGTTTTGAATTTTATTTTGTTGCATAGTGCACCTCCTATTGAAGTTGTGTATTTGCCTGCCCTGTTGTTTGCAGATGGCTTAGAACTTTTTGATAATGCATATTATGCATTTGACCGACTTTTTCAAGCTCTGCTTTAATTTCGGGTGTTTGACATTGTGATGCAAAAAAATGGGCTTTCTTCATCACTAATAAATTCCATGACAGCATATCGGTTAAGTATAGTTGATCTTTAGTAGAAATAATTGCTGGTGGTTGCTGCATCGTTTGCTGCTGCATATTTTGTTGTTGTTGCACTTTATTCCCTCCTCATTCTTTTTCAACACTATCATCCCACATCCTTTTATTCTTATTCATATAGCTCAATCGTTCCCGAGTTTTAAGCAATCGCCACTTCCAGATTGTTATAGGGGGAGTTTATTATGGAAAAAGTACTTCGAAATGTCATTCTATTTCTATCTAAAAACAGACTTTTAACAAATTTAGCAAAAAAATATGGACTGCGTCTTGGTGCTGGAAGATTTGTCGCAGGTGAATCAATTGAATTAGTAACAAGGGTAATAAAAGGATTAAATAAGAAAGGCTTAGATGTGACGATTGATTACTTAGGGGAGTTTGTTGACAACGAGGCAGAAGCAAATGAAATGGCAGAGCACTGTATTGTTGCAATTGAGGAAATCGGTAAGAAGAAATTGAAATCCCAGTTGTCATTAAAAATGACTTCAATGGGACTTGATATTTCGGATGAAGTTGTAATGAAAAATATGTGCCGTATTTTAGAAAAAGCAAGTGAACATAATGTTTTTGTAACAATCGATATGGAGGATTACTCCAGATGTGAGAAAACACTTGAAGTATTTAAAAAATTAAAAAAGAAATACAATAATATTGGCACAGTGATTCAAGCTTATCTTTACCGCTCAGCAAATGATATTGCAGAGCTTAAAAAGCTTCGTCCAAATCTGAGGCTCGTAAAAGGGGCATATAAAGAACCCGCTAAAGTGGCATATCCGCTTAAGTCGGATGTAGACGAAAACTTTAAAAAAATTATTAAAATGCATTTATTAAACGGGAACTATACAGCAGTTGCTACCCATGATGATGCGATTATTGAGTATACAAAACAGCTGGTGAAAGAATTTAGAATTTCGAAATATCAATATGAATTTCAAATGCTTTACGGAATTAGAGCGGAGCGCCAGCTTGAGCTTGTGAAAGAAGGCTATAAAGTGCGGGTATATGTTCCATACGGTACGGACTGGTATGGCTACTTCATGCGTCGTTTAGCTGAAAGGCCCGCAAATGTCGCATTTATATTAAAAGGGATATTTAAAAAATAAAACGGGGATTAGTCCCCGTTCTTTTATGAGAGCTTTTAGCCCATATTATTTTGTTTATATTGCTGATTTTGGCTTGTGCGTTTCCCGCCGCCTGCTTTCTCATTATTTGGACCAGCATTTCCTTTTACACTTGCTGCGCTAACGCCGGCCTTTGATGGATCTTTTTTTAATCTCGCCATATGTATCACCTCCCTTTTTTAATCTTTCCAATAAAAAAATATATATTTCTTTTTTGGAGAAAAGGAGATAGAACTGTGTAATGAAATAAGTCTTTTATTTATCCCAGCCTTAACGGGCAGTAAGACTCTCACCTGAAGATTGTAGCTAAGCGAGGAAGATAGGTTGGAGATCAACTGCCCATAAAGGACCAAACAAATAGAACAC
>NZ_BCVG01000157.1 GCF_001591625.1 Metabacillus fastidiosus NBRC 101226 | reverse complement strand
TTACTGCCCGTTAAGGCTGGGATAAAAAACAAAAGAGAACTTAGAAAATATTCCAAGTTCCTAGAATCCAGTGTATTTATCTCTTTAATTTCGTCCATAAGCTAAGCGGTTCTTTTTGTGCACCTTCCATATCTATCCGTTCCGCCACACTCTCATAATCAGCTCTCGGATTAAATCCTGCCTCTGCAGCTTCTTCAAAAGAAGCTGCATAATAAACTTTCTTTATTTCCGCCCATGATATTGCTTCCATACATAAAGGACATGGCTGGCTGCTCGCATAAAGCTCACAGTCTTTTAGCAAATAACTCCCGATTTTTTCACACGCCTTTCGGATCGCTTGAATTTCTGCATGTGCGGTCGGATCATTCGTGGAGAAAATTTCATTCACACCGGTCGCAATTACTTGTCCGTCCTTTACGATAACAGCTCCAAATGGCTGTGCTTTTCCCTCTCTTGTATTTTCTAAAGCTAAGTCAATAGCTGCCTGTAAATATTGTTTTCTAGTTATGTCTCTCCACTCCCTATTTTAAATTTGCTTAATTTTTTATAGTCAATAGAATCATAACAGAAATGGAAAATTTCTAACATTATAACACTTTAAAATCGCTAAGCCTTGTCTATCCTTTTTTCTTATATTAAATCAATCAAGTTTGCAACATCTTATATGTATTATTCATCCATTCCTATTCCTTGCTCCATTTTTCACATTGTATTCAGAATAGTGTTAAATACTCTTAAATCATTCAATTCTTTTGTAAATTTTAAAAATGATACTTTATCATGTTTATCAAGAGATTGATTAATGGAAAATTTCAAATAGTTTATTTTGAGCTCTATATCTAAAACAGAAATAATTTTTTCTTGTTTAACATACATATCTAAATCTTCATTGGCAATATAAAATGAAGATTCATCATTGATAATAATTAAGGAATACCATCCGTTATTATCTACAAATTTACATTCATTCGTCATTTTTATAATATCTTGCTTATTAATTGTTAATAATTCTGCATGAATGCTATCTGGACAAAAGCAATCAATCTGGTGTGCAAATGGCTTCATTACAATGAAATTTTGAGACATCTTTATTCTCCTTTTATTTCTTTTTTTCAATTCTCTTATTAGTTAATATAGGCTAGTAACTTACTAATATCTTAAATGATAACGATTATCATTGTCAATTAATAAAAAATGACACCTGATAAATGTAACAATCAGGTGTCAAATATTTTAATTTTTCTCTTTTTCAAAGTCACATTCTTTTAGCGGAATCAATTTTGTTTTATATTTTATTTTATAACTGAGCCAGACAATAAGAAAAAGAGGTAAACCAATATAAGTCACAATTAATGTATTCCAATCAACTTTATTTTCTAGAAAAGATTCAAAGTTTTGGCCTACTATAATGAAAAGACATAAAAATAATGCAAGTAACGGTCCAATCGGGAACCATTTTGCACGATACGGAAGATCATCCATATCGCCTCCTTGAGCAATATAAGCCCTTCGGAAACGATAGTGGCTAATTGCAATACCAAGCCATGTTACAAATCCCGCCATACCAGAAGCATTTAATAACCATACATAAACGACACCGTCTCCGAAAAAGGTAGTTAAAAATGCAAGAGAGCCGACTAAAGTTGTCGCAATTAATGCATTAACCGGTACCCCTCTTTTATCCAGCTTTCCTAAAAATTTCGGGGCTTTACCGTCGCGTGCCAAATCCCAGAGCATACGAGTCGATGCATACATTCCAGAGTTACCAGCAGAAAGAACAGATGTTAAAATAATTGCATTCATAACAGATGCTGCAAAAGCAAGTCCTGCCCGTTCAAAAATAAGGGTGAACGGACTTACTGCAATTGCATCACTTAACAGACGTTCATCTGTATACGGTAGAACCATACCGATAACAAAAATAGCTAAAATGTAAAAAAGGAGTATTCTCCAAAATACTGAGTTAATCGCATTTGGAATAGATTTTTCAGGGTTTTCACTTTCACCGGCCGCTACTCCGAGCAGTTCCGTTCCTTGGAAGGAGAAACCAGCTGCCATAAACACTCCGAGGATTGCAAAGAATCCTCCATTAAAAGGGGCATCTTCTATCGTAAAGTTTGTAAAACCGATCGATTCACCGCCCATAATACCAAAAATCATGAAAAATCCGGTAACAATAAAGATAATAACTGTTACTACTTTAATAAGGGCGAACCAAAACTCCGCTTCACCAAATCCTTTGACGGATAAATAATTGAAACCAAACATGATTAAAAGGGCAATACCGCTCCAAATAAAGGATGGGCTGTCTGGAAACCAGAATTTCATAATAAGTACGACCGCAGCAAGTTCTGCAGCAATAGTAATTGCCCAGTTATACCAATAATTCCAACCGATCGCAAAACCAAATGCCGGGTCCACAAATTTCGTTGCATATACTTTAAATGAGCCTGCTACCGGCATATAAGCAGCCATCTCCGCAAGACTTGTCATTAAGAAGTAGACCATAATGCCGATAGCTGCATAAGCGACTAATGCCCCTCCCGGTCCTGCTTTATGTATCGCTCCGCCGCTTGCTAAAAATATACCCGTCCCAATTGATCCTCCAAGGGAGATCATGATAAGGTGGCGTGCCTTTAATTTTCTTTTTAATTGATTTTGATCAGACTCTACTGATCGGGATGTGTTTTCCAATTTTTACACTCCTTCTTCTAAAATAAATCTTCTATATGATTAAGGATTTTACCCGTTTTTATCTGTAATAAATATTAAGACAAATAAAAAACAGCCATCGAAAAAGATCGACGGCTGTTTTATAAGCTCGTTTAATCCTTCCGAAGATAGTTCTCCACGTTGTAAAAAAAACGTGACAGTAATGTCCCTGTTCGGAAACATTACCAGCATGGATCAACAATGATTTATCCAAACTTCGGCAGCCTATCCTTTCAAATGAAGTCTAAAGCGTCATTGCACCTCGTTCATTTTACTATTATAAACCGCAGCCTCTATCCCATCGGTAAATGGGAGTATTTAATTAATATTAGAAGTATAGTCATTTCTCGTCAAGGTTGCAATGGTTAAATTGCCCTTTTTATTATATTAACATAGAAATACCCTATTAAGAACATACACAGTGAAATTCTTCTTTAATATAATACGTTGAAACTTAATAAAATCAACGAATGATCACAGTGCAAAAAAATATCTTGTTACCAATCAATTTTCTAAGGGAATTTTTCCAAAATAAGAAGATACCTATACGTTATGTAATTTATCGTCAGAAAATTAAAGGGCAGCCGGACGCTGGGCCCATGGACCAAGTGACATAATGGAGGGACAGTCTCTTGTATTTATTGAAACAAAAGAAGAGCAATGACCGTCAAATCAAATAAGGAGGTGATTAATTGGTAAGATTCAATATATCTATCTTATTATTGTTACTTCTATCAGGGTGTCAAACAGGCCCTACAGAAAGTCATACAACCATTGATTGGGTGGATTTCATTAAACTGGAGAACACAGAATATAATGTTGTTTATAACGGTGTAATAGCAGACGAGAAATATATTAGCGAAAAGGTTGGAAAAGTAAATTTTAAAGTGGCAGACAATATTTCCAATCCCGGGTATAAAATCAAAAACGGTGATGCGGCATTCCATGAAAAAGGAACAGAAATTTACAGAGTAAAAGATAAGCAGTATCTAATAGCTGTAAAAGAACCTCATGAAATTAATGAATACCGCATTTATTTCGCAAGAGATAAAATGGAGGACGAGTGGTATTTTAAAAATATACCGATGGAAAAAGTAAAGAGAGTAGAAATTTACCATACTACTCTTTCTGGAGAGAATAAAAAGATAAAAGAATTAACAAGCTTGGAAGAGATAAATCAGCTTCTTCATATTTTAAAGAAGAGCGAAAATAAACCAGATTTCCAACCTAATATGAGAAATGGAGACCCCGAACATTATGAAATAGTCTTCTATACCGACGATCCAATTGCCCATAAATACAGCATGCAATTTGATGGGACAACGTTTTACTGGTATCCATGGGAGGCAGCTGTTTTATCAAATGATATTTCAAATTTCATTAACAAAAATAATAAAATGGGCAGAAGGTTGCCTCTCGACTAATATATAGATCAAGCAAAACTTAAATTTTTTGATCTATATATTAGCGGGACAACCTTCCCAGCATCTTAAATAATTAATCCTCTATCAGTCTATCATTATGTACAAATTCAATTGCAATTTCAGGCAATACCGGCTTACTAATGAAATACCCCTGTATCCTGTGAGCACCCATTTTTTTCAAAAGAGTGAGCTGTTCAATCGTTTCCACACCTTCCATTACAGTCTTTAATTGAAGACCGTTTGCAATATCAATAATTCCTTTCAAAATCGTATGTGATACACCGCCATCGCTCTCCACCTCTTTTACGAAGGTACGGTCGACTTTTAAATATTGGATCGGCAGCATTTTCAATATAGATAAGGAAGAATAGCCCGTTCCAAAATCATCAAGCGCTATTTGGATACCGAGATCATTAAGGGATAATAATGTCTGTGTCGCGAGCTCTATATTTTGAATAACCATTGACTCGGTAATTTCAAATACGAGCATTTCCGGACGCACATTAGTCTCACGTATAATAGAGCATACATCATGTAAAAAATTCGGATGTAAAAGCTGTTTCACTGAAACATTTAATGTAACTACAATATCTTTATATCCTTCATTCTCCCAATGCTTCACCTGGAGTGCAACTTCCCTAATTAACCATCGTCCGACTGCAATAATAGAATCATTTTCTTCTAATAAAGAAATAAACTTTACTGGACCTACCTCTCCCAAGATCGGTGACTTCCATCGAAGCAATGTTTCAAAACTGACAACTGATTCAGAAGAAAAACCGTAAATAGGCTGATAAACTAAATAGAATTCTCCCTTCTCAAGCGCACTGTTCAAATTATTCACTAAAAGTCTCTGATTTTCATTTAAAGCCGCTAATTGTTCAGTAAAGTAGACAAACTGATGTCCACCCTTCTTTTTTGCCTCTTGGACTGCAAAAGTGGCATCTTGCATCATAATATCTACTTGATCTTTATTCGTAGAGGAACGCACTCCAACACTTGAGGTAATCCAAATAGATCCTTCTCCACTTACCTGAAGGGGATTTTCCATCATTCTCACAATCTCAGAAGCAATCTCTTTTTCTTCCTGTTCTGATTTAGAATTAGCTATAAAGACAAATTCATCTCCGCCTATTCTGTACAGATAGTCTTTATCGGCAAATTGCTTCAGCTTCCTGCTTACCGCAAATAAAATCTGGTCTCCTGCCTGATAGCCAATTCTTTCATTAATCTCCTTAAAGCGGTCTAAGTCAATAAAGTAAAGAGTCATTTTATGTCCTGCTTGAAGCTTCAATGCTAAATCTTCCTCGAGCTGTACTCTATTACCTAAACCTGTGAGTAAATCTCGTTTTCTCATATTCTTTTCTCTTTTTTCCAGCTGACGTACATAGAAGAGCACAATAAAAATTACTAAAAGCGCAACGGCTACAAACAATGTATTTCTCCAAAAAGTATCAGAAATCGTTCCAGTATCAGGATTGGACCCTGAGTCAACAACAACTACCCAATCATCCCACGCGTGTTCATACATAATATAATGTTCCAATTTTTTATCAATCAATATGCTGCCATTGTCATTATTACTTATTTCATTTAACAGGCTTTCTACATCTGGAACAATTTCTTGAAAGCTCTTATCTTTTGATGGTGAAAAAACTACTTCATCATCCTTTAATAAAAATACACTACCAGGTAAACTCGTTTCCGCAAAAAGCTCCCCTATTATATCTTCCATATTAACTACACCGGAAAGCACTCCGATGATTTCTCCATTTTTTCTAACAGGTACAGAAATCGCTGTCACTTTCTTCGTTGAATCTTGATGTAGAGTAAATATATCACTAAACATTACTTCACCATTAAGCGCTCGTTCGAAAGACTCCTTTTCCTTTACCGGAAACTGCTGACCATCTGAGGCGGTTATTTCTCCTTCCGGGTTAATAAAACCAAGACCGGTAAAAAACGGCATTTTACTATTCTGTTTATGTAAAAATTGAACAAGCTCTTCTTCATTATGTACAGATAAAACTATATATTCCGCCATCAATTCAAGCTCTACTATACGCTCGTTTGAAAATCTCTTTGCTTCAGCCGAAAAATTCGAAAGAAGCTCTTTCGTTTCTCTTTCTACTGAGGTCAATACATATTTTTTTGTAGATTGATAGTTTGCGATAGTTAATATTACAACACTTGTAAATATAATAATTAATAGACTATAGATTAAAATCCTTCTCTTAATCATAATAACACTTCCATTCAAAGCCTGTTTTCATTAAATAACTTATAATGTATGTTCCTTTTATGAAATAAAAACATTTTACTATTACCTATATTTTAAATTATATCAACATTCTGCCATATCGTATACAGTACTACTTACAGACTATTTATTATTTTTGCAAGATGAATTTCTCTTATAAAGTGAAACTTCCATCAGTGG
>NZ_BCVG01000156.1 GCF_001591625.1 Metabacillus fastidiosus NBRC 101226 | reverse complement strand
TTACTGCCCGTTAAGGCTGGGATAAAAAACAATACTTAGACAATCTTTCAAGAAGTAAATCACATAGAAAGTTATGTAAGAAAAGGATTATTTTATAATTACCTCTTCTCTTTGGATACATAATTGTATACAATCTTATTATATATTGTATACAATATCAACTATTTTCCAAAAAAAGAAAGGTTGATTTCTTTTTTTACTTATCGTTTTGTTTAGGTTGATGAAAAATAGCTGGTTTTAGAGTTTTTAATAACCTTATGAAATTGACATTCTGTTAAGGAAAGGTCGGTATATGTGTGATGCTTCATTTTTATATTAAAACTGGGGGTGTAAGTTCTTTGTATTTAAAGCCTCTTAGTTAAAGGGATTTTTAATATAAATATTTTGATAATTCAGATTGAAGGAAAGAGAGAAATTTATGAAATTAAAAACGAAACTATATTTAGCGTTTGGCTGTCTTATCGGGTTATTTATCGTCCTTCATTTTCTTCTTATGATCATGATGAACCAGCTTAATAAAGATATGGAGGATATCGTTAAGAATTATGAAATGCTTGACTTGGCTAGTACGATTACAGAGGAAATGAATATTTACTCTAGAGAATCAAGAGGCTTAATTGCAAATCCTCCTGAAGAACTAAAAACAGAATTGCAGACAAACAGGGAGAAAGCCTTCGAAAATATAAATGAAGCATTAGATTCCCTTCAAAAGTTGGATAGTCATGAACAATCACAAGAGCTAGTTCAGAAATTGCAGTTATTGAGTAATATCTATAATGGGATGAATAGAGAAATTGATGCATTACTAAAAGAAGGTAAAGACGAACAAATAATGCAAATATATTGGCATGATAGCGGTCGGGAAGTTAGAGAAGAAATGGACAAAGTTTCTGATAAACTGCAAACTATAAAAAAACAAGCGGTTTACAAAGAACTAAATCATTCTAACAAGACTTATAATCTAGCTAATAAGCTGATTTTTGTTTATGTAATCGTAAGTCTTTTAGTTGGAATTGGAGCGATTATGTTTATTTTACGGGGGGTAATACCTAATTTGAATAAGGTCACTTCTATTATGACTAAAGTTGCTTATGGCAGAGCTGATAGATTGCCCCGTATAGAGATTACATCAAAAGATGAAATCGGAGAGATTGCTCTGGCGTTTAATGAAATGGCTTTAGCACTAGAAGAGCATTCAATGCAGGAGAAGGTACTAAAAAATGCTGCAGAAGAACAAAGTTGGTTAAAAACGAAAATTGCTGAAATAGCTACTATGTATTCTGGTATTGATGATTTAGAGACTTTAGCACATCAGTTCATCATAAAAGTCACACCTATGGTAGGTGCCAATTATGGTGTCTTCTATATAAAGCAGGGAAATGGGGATGAAAAGAGGTTCCAGAAGCTTGCTTCCTATGCTTATGATCATGAGAGAATTGGTGCAGAGTGTTTCCGATTAGGAGAAGGACTCGTTGGGCAGTGTGCATTAGAGAACCGAATGATTTTACTCAAGGAGGTTCCTGGGAGTCATATAAAAATTTATTCTGGAATCGGTAGTGCTTCAGCATCTGATATCCTAATTATACCAGCAGAATTTGAAGGAGAAGTTTTGGCTGTCATTGAATTAGCGTCCTTTAAATCGTTTAGTAATTTAGAACAATTGCTGTTAAAAGAGCTAATGAGCAATCTCGGCACCCATATTACAAGTATTTTAAGGCATATGCAAGTAGAAATACTGCTTCAAGAGTCACAAGTTTTTACAGAAGAACTACAGAGCCAATCTGAAGAACTCCAATTACAGCAAGAAGAGTTAAGAATAATTAATGAACAGCTTGAACAGCAATATAAAAGATCTAAAGAAGACAATAGAATGATAGGAAAAGGAAAAGAGATATAAAAGAGCATCGAAAAAAAAGCATATTCATTGAGTAAAAGGCACATATGCAGTATATCCAAATAAAAAATAGAAGATCGAGCTTTTTATTTCTGGCTCGATTTTTTCGTTATTTCTCAAACTGAAAATCGCTGAGTTTGGATTATTTTGTCCGAATTTAGTGATTGGCTTTTGTTTTAACTTTGACACTGTCCTCATAAATCATATCAACTGATTTTTTCTACTTGCTTATTGAAGAGATCAGAATCAATAAATTCCCTCCGTGAACTTAAAATTATTCAATCAGTTAAATTACGAAAAAAAATAAAAGCTTTCCCGGTTTTGATTATTCTGTTGATCCGGTTATCTATATGAAAATTCCTAAATCGCTTAAAATAAAGGAAGCAGACAATATCGGGATTCAAGAAATAAATAAGTAAATATATGTTTTTAAAGGGCTATTTGGCCCCTTTTTAAGGGTATATAATAAAGTACCCATTACAACAAAGAAATGCTACACTGAAATTATCAATGTATACGTGGTGATTTTAGTGAAGAGAAATGCGGGCAGAATCATTCTTCATGTTGATATGAACAGTTTTTATGCATCCGTGGAAGTCGCTTTTAATCCTGATTTAAAAGGGAAGCCGCTTGCTATTGGCGGAAGAACTGAGGAGCGGAAAGGAATTATCGTTACTTGCAGTTATGAAGCTAGAGCAATAGGTGTAAAAGCGCCAATGCCGGTTTGGCAGGCGAAAAGGATTTGTCCTGAACTTATTGTTATACCTCCTAATTTTGAGAGGTATCGGAATGCATCATTAGCGATGTTTGATTTACTGCGGGAGTATACACATCTTGTTGAGCCTGTCTCGATTGATGAAGGGTATGTTGATTTAACAGAATATAAAACAAAAGATCCGGTTAAGATTGCAGGAACGATTCAGACCCGCTTGTTAGAGGAGCTTTCTTTGCCTTCAAGTATAGGAATTGCTCCTAATAAGTTTTTGGCGAAGATGGCTTCAGATATGAAAAAGCCGCTCGGGATAACGATTTTGAGAAAACGTGAGCTGCATGAAAAACTTTGGCCGCTTTCTGTCGGTGATATGCATGGGGTCGGCGGAAAAACAGCGGAGAAACTGCATACAATCGGGATTAAGACGATTAAAGATTTAGCAGAAGGAAATGATATTCAGCTAAAACAATTGCTTGGAATAAATGGGGAAAGGCTGAAAAGGCGGGCAAATGGAATAGATGATCGCTCTGTTGATCCTGACTCTATTTATGATTTTAAAAGTGTGGGCAACCAGACAACACTGCCAAAAAATATAATCAATGCGAGACAGATAGAAGAGGCACTCCGAAAGCTTGCTGCATCAGTAAGTGCCCGATTGAAGAAAAAGGGAGTAATGGGGACGAGGGTTTTTATTACTATCCGTTATCATGACCGCCGTACAATTACCCGAAGCAGGAAGCTTGATAATCCGATTGTGGAAGCCGATGTTTTATACAGTTATGCAAAACAGCTTTTTGATAAAAATTGGGACGGGGGAGCAATTCGTCTTTTAGGAATAACAGCTCAAGATCTCGTTGAAAAAGAGGAAGCAGTTAAGCAGCTTGATTTATTTTCATTTGAAAAAGATGCGAAAGATGAACCCCTTTTACACGTAATAGAAAAATTAAACAGCAGGTATGGCAAAGGGATTATTAAGCGGGGAATGAAAGTCGGGCGAGTAGTTGATAATACGAATGGAACGAGCTTTAATAAAGATTTTTTACAAGAGTAATGAATAAACTTACTTGAAAAATAGGCGAAAACTATGTTATTTTCAAATTTGTAATAAGTGTACATAACGCATTTTAGAAGGGACGTAAAAAGATGTCAAAACAACAAATCGGTGTGATCGGCTTAGCAGTTATGGGGAAAAATCTTGCGCTAAATATCGAAAGCCGCGGCTATTCTATTTCTGTTTATAATCGTTCGTCAAATAAAACAGATGAATTTTTAGAGGAAGCAAAAGGAAAGAATGTTGTCGGTACGTATAGTGTAGAGGAATTTGTTCAGTCTTTAGAATCACCTCGTAAAATTTTACTTATGGTAAAAGCAGGTGTTCCAACAGATGCGACGATCGAGCAGCTATTACCTTATTTAGATAAAGCGGATATTTTAATCGACGGCGGTAACACATTATTTACTGATACGCAGCGCCGTAATAAAGATCTTGCAGAGAGTGGTATTCACTTTATTGGTACAGGTGTTTCCGGCGGGGAAGAAGGAGCATTAAAAGGGCCTTCTATTATGCCGGGAGGACAAAAAGAAGCATTTGAATTAGTACGTCCAATTTTTGAAGCAATAGCTGCTAAAGTCGACGGTGATGCTTGTACGACATATATTGGTCCAGACGGTGCAGGACATTATGTGAAAATGGTGCATAACGGTATTGAGTACGGTGATATGCAGCTTATTTCTGAAGCATACTTCTTAATGAAAAATGTACTTGGTTTAAGTGCAGAAGAGCTTCATGAAGT
Organism: Metabacillus fastidiosus NBRC 101226; assembly: GCF_001591625.1. Classification (GTDB taxonomy): domain Bacteria; phylum Bacillota; class Bacilli; order Bacillales; family Bacillaceae; genus Metabacillus; species Metabacillus fastidiosus. The sequence goes on along the minus strand of NZ_BCVG01000156.1, from coordinate 2,299 downwards.
ATTTGCTGAATGGAATAAAGGTGAACTTGACAGCTATTTAATTGAAATTACAGCTGATATTTTTACGAAGAAAGATGATGAGACTGGTAAGCCGCTTGTCGATGTTATCCTGGATACAGCAGGTCAAAAGGGAACTGGTAAATGGACGAGCCAAAGTGCACTTGACTTAGGTGTGCCGCTTCCGATCATTACAGAATCTGTTTTCTCACGTTTCATTTCTGCAATGAAAGAAGAACGTGTAAAAGCAAGCAAAGTTCTTTCAGGTCCTAAAGCGAAAGCGTATGAAGGAAATAAAGAAGAGCTTGTTGAAGCGATCCGTAAAGCTCTTTATATGAGTAAAATTTGTTCATATGCTCAAGGTTTTGCACAAATGAGAGCTGCTTCAAATGAATATAACTGGGATCTTCGTTATGGAGATATTGCAATGATTTTCCGTGGCGGTTGTATTATCCGAGCAGCATTTTTACAGAAAATTAAAGATGCATATGATCGTGAGCCTGGTTTGGATAATCTTTTATTAGATCCGTATTTTAAAGAGATTGTGGAAGGCTATCAAGGGGCACTACGTCAAATTTTAGCTCTAGCAATCGAAAATGGTGTGCCTGTGCCATGCTTCTCAGCAGCGCTTGCATACTATGACAGCTACCGTACAGAAACATTGCCGGCAAATTTACTGCAGGCACAGCGTGATTATTTCGGAGCACATACTTACCAACGTGTGGATAAAGAAGGTATTTTCCATACAGAGTGGATGAAATAAGCATTTAAAAAGACTATATCTACAATGGAATCCTCCATTAGATATAGTCTTTTCTTATTTGAAAGTGTCAGCTCGTTGTGTTTTTATCATAAAGCAGTCCTATTGATATAAGTAATAAACTGACTAAAAATAAAATAGTCATAATAAAGTTTGATTGAATGGCCTGAAGAGAAAAGAGGACACCGAAAAGACTGAAAAGCAGCCAGCCGATTATATGTATGATTAAAGCATTTTTTGTAAACATTTTTGTCTCTCCTTTTTATATTGGTTGCTATATTGTTTTCTAGATTAGTATTTGAAAACCTTTTATTTACAGAATTTGTCGAGCGATAACGTCTTATAATTTATACCCCTGTAACAGATTATTAAACATTGACTTTTTTAGTACCTGATACTAATATTAAGTTATAATATCAGATGATAAAAAAGAGGTGGCGAAATGGAATCAAAAGCAAGGATAACGGCAATCGGCACTTATGTTCCTGAGAAACGTCTAGCTAATCAAGATTTGGAAAAAATGGTTGAGACGAATGATGAATGGATCGTTCAAAGGACAGGTATGAGGGAGCGGAGAATTGCTTCAGACAATGAATATTCTTCCACTTTAGCTTTTAAAGCAATTGAAAATTTAACGAAACGGTTTGAAAAGGATTTATCAGATGTCGATTGTATTTTAGTATCAACAACAACACCTGACTATGCTTTTCCAAGTGTGGCATGTCAAATTCAAGCCTATTTCAGTATTCCGCATACAGCGGCATTTGATTTTAATGCAACTTGCGCAGGATTTACATATGGGCTGCATATGGCTAACAGTTTCATTACTTCCGGACTTCACCGCAAAGTTTTAGTCGTTGCGGCAGAAACAATGTCAAAAGTGACAGATTATACAGACCGCACCACTTGTATTTTATTTGGAGATGGTGCAGCGGCAGTTTTAGTGGAGAAGGATGAAGAGTTTCCTAGTTTTATTGCAGCACATATGGGGACAAACGGGGAAGGCGGCATACATGTATATCGTACGAACCTGGCGACAATGATGGACGAGAAGCCTTTAAATTCAAACGGAAAAATTGTTCAAAATGGACGAGAAGTGTACAAATGGGCGTCGCGAACCGTACCTCTAGGCATGAATGAACTGTTGAATAAAGCAGAGTTAAATCTGAATGATATTGACTGGTTCGTGCCGCATAGTGCTAATTTAAGAATGATTGAATCTATATGTGAAAAGTCCAATTTCCCAATAGAAAAAACATTAACAAGTGTGGAATATATGGGAAATACTTCTGCTGTGTCCATTCCACTTGCACTCGATATAGGAATAAATGAAGGAAAGCTGAAAAATGGAGACACTCTTTTGCTTTATGGTTTCGGTGGAGGTCTCACACATGCAGGACATATTATTAACTGGAATTTATCCCAAGCTTAATCGGCAGTAAGACTCCTATCTGATTGTGACAAAAGCAAAGAAGATAGGTGAGAGATCAACTGCTCGTAAAGGTCCGAACAACGGAACACATACTAAGTTCGCCACATCAC
>NZ_BCVG01000155.1 GCF_001591625.1 Metabacillus fastidiosus NBRC 101226 | reverse complement strand
CACTGATAGAAGTTTCACTTTATAACATAATTGATTCCCGTGTAAAAAAATCATGAAAATACATATACTAAAGAAAACTCGAATAAATATTAAAATTAATTACTAAATTTTACTTTCTCGACCTTTTTCTACTAGAAATTTTTATAAAATGATAGTGCTTTTAACATTATTATAGTATTATTTATCTAATCAACAGGAAGACAAATAATTATGTATAGCTGCATCTTCATCGGAAAAAAGTTTTGTAAATTAGTTCTAATTATATTTATTACTATATGTCTTATTTGCAAACGCAGCTATTTCAAAAGAAATAGCTTTTTATTATTTTTCAATTATTAAATTTATTTATAGATGAAATAAAGATATGTACAAAAGGGGATATATTATAGTCTTTTTGATTTACAGTGAGCGGATGTAAGAACAGGAGAGAAGGAGCCTATGCGTTTAATAACATTACATAGATGCCGTCCAGGAACGAAGTTAGGGAAAGCAATTTATAATGAGAACGGAAAAGTTCTTTTGGCAAAAGGGGCAGAACTAACAGATCGTTTAATAGAGAGATTAAAACAATTGAATATTTTCACTGTATATATAGAAGATGATGCATCTGAAGGAATTGATGTTGTTGAAGCGATACCTGTGGAACTGCGCAATGAAGTGTCAAATGTCATAATCGAAAGTTTAAACACCATTTCTGAATTAAATGGCAATAAACTGAATATCCAGGGTATGGTAAAGTCTGAGAAGGCGATTCAAAACTTCCAAAAAATATTTAAAAATATTTTAAACTGCCTAACAGAAAACAGGACGGCTTTAAATTTATTAGCAACAACAAAAATCTATGAAAATCATGTGTATACACATAGTTTAAACGTAACAATCTATGCGTGCCAGCTTGCGATTGAAAATGGTTTGCCAAATAAGCAGATTGAGGAAATAGGCTTAGGTGCAATGCTTCATGATTTAGGAAAGTTATATGTACAGCCGGAAATATTAAATAAACCTGGAAAGTTAACAGATGAAGAATTTGAAGAGATGAAAGCACATTCTGAATTAGGTTTTGAAATTTTAAAAAATATTCATGACATTCCTTTACCAGTAGCCCATTGTGCGTTCCAGCACCACGAACGAATCGATGGGAAAGGGTATCCAAGAGGGATTAAGGGAAATGAAATCCATCCTTATGCAAGAATACTTAGTGTTGCAGATGTATTCGATGCGGTTACGACCCATAGGGTGTATCGGCCTGGAATGCTTCCTCATCAGGGACTTGAACTTCTTTATTCCGGTTTCGGCACTCATTTTGAAAGTAAACAAGTTCAATTATTTAAAGAATGTATAGCAATCTATCCTGAAGGACTAACAGTGAAATTAAACGATGGGCGAACTGGAATCGTATCTAAATATCATTTTCACGCTGCCGGAAGACCAAAGATAAGAATTATAAGAGATGAAGAAAATCAGGAAGTAACACCTTATGAAATTGATCTGTCAGAGAAGGGTCATTTAACTGTTGGAATTGTTGAGGCGGATGCATTATTATAATGTTTATATGAAGGAAAGATACTTACAAAAAAGCTGTAAGTATCTTTCCTTTTATATTCATTTTAGAAAAATAACTATTCCTAATGTAAGTTCACTGAAAAGTTTTGTTCATAAGGATTATCATACTTTCATTAATTATATTAAGTGTTTCAGCATATTTTATAATGAAAATTAAAACAAGCTCTGAAAAGTAAGAGGAAAGCAGAGTATAATCTCGAAAATATAAGTAGTTTAGTAATATATTTGGTAGAATTTAATGAAGAATAATGGATGGAGGGGTTATTATGTTTACAAAAGAAGAAATGGACGCAGTATATAAAGCTATTTATACGAGGAGAGATGTACGAAGTTTTCTTCCTAACCCGGTTCCACAGGAGAGCATCGATAAAATTGTTCAAGCCGGCCACAATGCTCCTTCAGTAGGTTTTATGCAACCTTGGAACTTTATTATGATTACTTCCAAAGATGTGAAAGAGCAATTAGCGTGGGCTGCTGATAAAGAGAGAAGAGCGCTTGCGATTCATTATGAAGGGGAAAAAGAGAGCAAATTCCTAAGCCTTAAAGTGGAAGGATTAAAAGAAGCTCCAATAACAATTTGTGTCACATGTGACCCGACAAGAGGCGGTTCCCATGTATTAGGGCGAAACTCGATTCCCGAAACAGATGTCCTTTCGACAGCCTGTGCTATTCAAAATATGTGGCTTGCTGCAACAGCTGAAGGATTAGCACTTGGATGGGTAAGCTTTTATAAAAAAGCAGATATTCGTGATATTTTAGAAATTCCGCCTCATATTGATCCGATTGCACTTCTATCAATTGGCTATACAGATAAATATCCGGATAAACCATTATTGGAATTAGCCGACTGGGAGAAAAGAAGAGCGCTTGATGATCTTATCTTTCAAAATAAATGGGGCGAGAAAAAATAGTTTAATATACTCGAAATGTGGATATTTATTTAATATCCACATTTTTTTAACAAAGATATTGAATTATTATTCAAAATGATGTATAAATATTAAATAATAATAATTGAGGTGAAAATCATGAGCTACTTAAAAACAGATAAGCTGCCAACCTTTGAACAATTCGCACATCTTCATGAGACAAGTGGATTAATAAAAAGCAAAAAGGGAAACTACTCGAGAGAACAATTATTCCAAGCTGCTAACAATAGCTGGTACCATATATCAATCTATGATCATACTAAACTTATTGCGTTTGGAAGAATGATATCAGACGGTGTTTATCAGGCACTTATTTGTGATGTCATGGTTGATCCTACGTATCAGAAGCAAGGTTTAGGGAAACAAGTAATTGAAGAACTTGTAATGAAATGCAAAGAGAGCGGCATTCAGTCTATCCAGCTTTTTTCTGCAAAAGGGAAACAGCAATTTTATAAAAAATTAGGCTTTGAAGAGAGAGAGCAGGACGCACCAGGCATGTCGCTTGTATTATAGAAAAGCTCAGTTGAAATAACATTCACTGAGCTTTTTGTTTCTTAATCCGATCCATCAAGTATTGAACAAACGCTTCATCTCTGACAAGGGGAGCTCTATAATTTCTTTTTATAAATTTTTCTCCTTCTTCAAAACTTTCAAATGTTTCTTCTATTTCTTTATGATTATGCTCTATTATCCAATGCCCGTTATTTCCTTCGTACAGAAAAAACGTTTCCCCGGCTCTGTTTTTATATAAACAGCCAAAAGCGGACCGTTTTACATTATAATGATTTTTTTTTGCATCCTGCTGCAACGGTTCTAAATGAAATGTTTCGGTGATGAACTGTTTATAAGCATCTTCTGTTAAAGAACATCCTGATGCTTTTGCATGTCCGCCTCCGCCAAACTGACTCGCTACTTCCGATACATCGACATGATCATGAATCGTCCGAAATCCTACACGTTTTCCGCCCATATTTAAGATTGCAATATAATCAAGATGAGGATATTCTTTTCCTAATTCATTTCCAAGTTCTGAGTGATATGATTCTGCATAAACAATACCGGCAAAATAATCTCCTGTTTCTGTTTGAACGAGTTCTTTTCTTTTCCGACGGATATACCGTTCTATTTTTTCATCTTCCATATCAAGTAATTTTCTCTCGAACTCATCAAAGTAGAAATGCTCGCTCGTTTGAAGACGATCCAACATTTTTTCTTCAAATTCTTCTATGGAGATGAGAAAAAAGAGAGCGTTCAGCCGTCTCGCTTCCTGATTATCATTCTTTTCCCATTCCCATGTATCATATTGGCGGACAAGCTCAACAAATTCGGTCACAACGTCAGTGGGATTTAAAAGTTCATGCTCGATAAGATAATGATAAAACAGGGAAGTAGCAGAAGTTAATTTTCCCTCATCATCTTCTACAACTACATGTCCCCACTCGTAATTATTAAATGAGAGTGCTGTTTTATGGTGGTCAATGAGCTGGACTTTTCCGCCTGCCTTATAAAAGGTCTCGAGTCTTTTTTCATTATCTTCATTGACAGACAGGTCGGTAATAAATAAAAATAAGTCTTTATCATCGTTCTCAAAAAACCATTCTACCTCCCGATCTAAGCCAGAGATAGAATTGTAATGAACCTTCACTTGCTTATCAAAGGCAAGTTTTGCTAGAATTCCACATCCAACACCATCAAGATCATTATGTGATAATAATTTATACATGTCTTTCACCTCAAAAAGTAGTATGATTCCAAAATAGGAAATTTATTGATGATTTCCTAAATTTACAATGGTTTATTTTAAAAAAGCTATAGATAAACCCCTTGAATTCATGATATATTTAAAATGAATTTTTTCAACTTTTTTATTTAAAAAGTTTTATTTTAATGCATATTTTTCCAATATCTGAATTTTACATCAATAGAACTATGATATAGTTATCTTTGAAAACTACGTTTATAAAGGATGCTATTATTTATGAATTTTTTAACAAAAATATTTTCTAAAAATAAAAAAATAAAGATAGATTTTTGTGAAAAAAACTTAGACCGTTTTCTTACTGATGAAAGTGCGTCACATTATCGTTCTTTCTTTTCTGAGAAGCATATTGCTTATAAAGAATATGAATGTCAGAGCAAATGTAAAGAATGTGTAAATTCACCGTATACGCTTGTTGATGGTGAGTTTATAAGCGCTGAAAATTCGGATCAATTATTGGAGAAACTAAAGCAGAAAGTTCAAAATTGCACTAGAAAAGATGTGTAAGGTAAACCTATATGCATTTGTATCTTGCAAATATAAATTTGGATAGGTGGGAAATAATAATGGAAAATGTAAAACCGTACAGAGTATTATTGTATTACATGTATGTACCGATTGAAAATCCGGAAGAATTTGCTGCAGAGCATTTAGAATTTTGTAAAAGTCTTGAATTAAAAGGACGTATTCTCGTTGCAGCAGAAGGAATAAACGGAACAGTGTCCGGAACGAGAGAACAGACAGAACAATATATGAAAACGATGAATGAAGACCCTCGTTTTGCAGAAATGGTATTTAAAATTGATGATTCTGATACACATGCTTTTAAAAAGATGCATGTTCGTCCTCGAAAAGAACTCGTTACGTTAAGATTAGAGGATGATGTTAATCCTAATGAACTTACTGGTAAATATTTAAGCCCGCAGGAGTTTTTCGAACAAATGCAGGAAGAAGATACAGTAGTAATCGATGCAAGAAATGACTATGAATTTGATATCGGTCATTTTAGAGGAGCGATCAGACCTGATATTACATCATTCCGTGAGCTTCCTGATTGGATCAGAGATAATAAAGAAAGCTTTGAAGGAAAGAAAATTTTAACTTATTGTACAGGTGGTATCCGCTGTGAGAAGTTCTCAGGATGGTTAAAGAAAGAAGGCTTTGAAGATGTGAGCCAGCTTCACGGAGGTATTGTAACATACGGAAAAGACCCGGAAGTAAAAGGGAAGCTATGGGACGGACAGTGCTATGTATTTGATGAGCGAATCAGCGTGCCGGTTAACCAGGTAGAACATGTTATCGTCGGAAAAGACTTTTTCACAGGCGAGCCATGTGAGCGTTATGTTAATTGTGCAAACCCGGAATGCAATGACCAAATTTTATGTTCCGAAGAAAATGAGCATAAATATTTACGAAGCTGCAGCCATGAATGCAGAGTGCATCCGAGAAACCGCTACGTAGTAGAGCATAATTTAACAGAAGAAGAAGTAGAAGAAAGATTAAAACAATTAGCAGAGCTAGTGTAAACACGATTAAAATTAGAAAAGAATTTTGTGAGAAGAAACAAATTGCAAACGATACAGCGAGAGTTTTCATACTCTTTAGCTGTATCGTTTATTTTTTGTTTATTTTTTATACTTTTCAGTTGAAAAAGTATAAAAAATAATTTAAAATCAAAAAGTATTTATTCCACTCTTAATTAAGAAACAACACTGTATGTTGAAATCATGATAACAGGAATAAGAATTTTGTTTTATCCGTATAAAGAAGGAGTTTTAATATGAACGTATTAGTAGTAAAAGCAAATAACCGTCCGGCTTCAGAAGGTGTATCAAGTAAAATGTATGAAACTTTCATGGAAAATCTTGAAGGTGTGAACGTAACGACTTACGATGTGTTTGCAGAAGATATGCCTTACTTCGGTCAAGATTTATTTAATGCTTTCGGCAAAATACAGTCAGGCGAAGAAATGACAGATGTAGAGAAACGTATTTTAGCTGCAAAACAAAAAGCAATGGATGCATTAACAGCAGCAGATGTAGTTGTATTTGCATTCCCATTATGGAACTTAACAATTCCTGCTAAATTACAAACATTTATTGACTATGTGTACCAAGCTGGTTTCACATTCAAATATGACGAGAATGGTCAATTAGTATCATTAATGACTGATAAAAAAGCGGTTATTTTAAGTGCACGCGGCGGCATTTATTCAACACCTGAGGCAGCACCAATGGAAATGGCAGTTAATTATATTAAAAATACTGTTAGCAGCATATTCGGTATGGAAATTATCGATGAAGTTGTTATCGAGGGGCATAATGCAATGCCTGATCGTGCAGCTGAAATTATAGAAAAAGGACTTGAGAAGGTAAAAGAAGCTGCTTTAAACTTAACAAATCAGCATGTTTCAAAATAAAGTGAAACGTCTATGAGTGGGGTTTTTCCTTATTTCCCACT
>NZ_BCVG01000154.1 GCF_001591625.1 Metabacillus fastidiosus NBRC 101226 | reverse complement strand
AAAACTTATTAGGGACTTATCGAACAGTCCCTTTTTATTCAGCTTGCTTTCTGCTTTTCTTTTTTATAAATATCAATCCCAGCCTCACTTAACATCCATTCAATATGAACACCATATCCGCTCGTTGGATCATTAACAAAAACATGTGTAACAGCTCCAATTACTTTTCCATTTTGAATAATTGGACTTCCGCTCATTCCCTGAACGATACCGCCTGTTTTCTCTAATAATTTTTTATCGGTTATTTTAATAACCATCCCTTTTGTAGCAGGAAATTTTTGTGGAACAGAACTGACAACTTCCACATCGAATTGCTCTACCTTATCATTATCAACGACTGTTAAGATTTTTGCCGGCCCCTCTTTTACTTCACTGGATAATGCTATCGGCAATGCTTTATCCATAATACCGTTTTGTATATCCTGATTTAATGTCCCGAAGATTCCAAATGGGCTGTTTCTCGTAATATCTCCGATTACTTCCCGATCTCCCGAAAATCTGGCCAGTTTTTCACCCGGACTCCCATTGCTTCCTTTTTCAATCGATGTGACAGTCGAACGAACGATTTGACCATCCTCAACAACAATTGGTTTTTTCGTATCCATATCAGAAATGACATGGCCTAATGCACCATATTTCTTCGATTTTGGATCATAAAAAGTCATTGTACCAATTCCTGCTGCTGAATCCCGGATATAAAGCCCGATCCGGAAAGAGTGATCATTTTCATCTTTTAAAGGAAACAACTTCGTTTTTATTTCTTGCTCATCTCTTGAAAGGACAATATCCAGCGGTGCACCACTTTTTCCCGCTCCCTGAATAAACGGTGCAACATCACTCATTTTTTCAATTTTTGTCCCGTTTATATTTGTAATAATATCTCCGACTTCAACTCCAGCAATTTCGCCCGGAGATTTTTTTCCCTCTTTTGTCGCAATCTGATGATGTCCAACTACTAATACTCCAAGAGTGTTTAATTTTACACCAATTGATTGTCCACCAGGAATTATTTTAAAATCTGGAAGTACATTAACATTTACTTTTTTTACTGGAAAACCAGCCAGATCAAAAACAACTTCTCCCTCTCCGGCATTTTTCCCTTTAATATCAACAGTTTGTCCGTCCTTTTGTACGGTAAATGCTTCTGTTGATTCTAAATTTGCTGCTGAAGCTGGAATTGCATTATTAATTGTACTTGTTTGATTTTCAAAAACAGTTATTGTTTTTGGAATTGTAATATATTCTTTTATTTGATCGACAAACCCTACACTCATTAATGAAACAAGGAGAATAGCACCGATTATTTTTCTTAATTTATCTTTATACAAAAAATTTCACTCTCCTCGCTCCTAACCCACACCAATTACATGGCTACATCCTTTAATTTTGCCTTTACTCGCCTCATTTATAACTTGTTTCAGCAGAAATTATTAGGTATTATGTAATGATAAATGGAATTTTATCCAAAAAATAAAAAAGCTGCCTAAATTGGCGGCTTTTCCTGTTTAAATTTAACCTATTTTAATTTTTAGCTGAATGTGCTAATGCAATTAATTCTTTTGCATGCTCCCTTGATAATTCTGTTACTTCTACACCGGCAATCATCCTGCCGATTTCTCTAATTTTTTCTTCTTCACCGAGCGGTTTTACACTCGTTTTTGTTCTTCCGTCATTTGTACTTTTTGAAATATATAAATGTGTATCCGCCATCGCTGCAACTTGAGGAAGATGTGTAATACAAAGTACCTGCGAGCCAACTGACACGCGGTAGATCTTCTCGGCGATTGACTGAGCAACCCGGCCGCTTACTCCTGTATCCACTTCATCAAAAATAATCGATGTAATCCCTTGATGCTCAGAAAAAATACTTTTCATTGCCAGCATAATTCTCGATAATTCTCCACCCGAAGCTGTTTTGGATAAAGGTTTAAGAGGTTCACCAGGATTTGTCGATAAATAAAATTCAATAACGTCTGCCCCATCTGCATGAAACTTTATGGAGCCGTCTTCACTATCCGGTGAGAAATGAACTTTAAATACTGTCTTGTCCATGTATAGCTCTTTTAGCTCCCGAAGGATTTCCTTCGTTAATGTTTCTGCACATTTCGTACGTACATTTGTTAAATTATTTGCCTCAACGAGTAAATCTTTTTCAATGGAATCAAGTTCATTCATTAACTTATTTAAATGACTGTCTTTATTAACAATCGTTTCAATCTCCTCTTCAATTTTTGAAGCGTAGATTAAAATGTCTTCAACGGAATGACCGTATTTCCTTTTCAAATGACTGATCTCATTCAAACGGCTTTCTACGAAGTTTAATCGCTCAGGATCGAATTCTAAGGAGTCTAATTCATTTCTAAGCTGATAAGATAAGTCTTCGAGCTGATAATAACTGTTAGAGACGGACTCAGATATTTCCTTTAATGTATCGTTAATAGAGCCGATCTCTTCCATCTGTCCCATAGCAAGACCAATCCAATCAAGTCCTTTTCCTTCGCCATGGAGAGCATTATAACTATTTTTTAATGCATCGTACATTTTTTCATAATTAGAAATTTCATTTTTTTCAATTTGGAGTTTTTCATCTTCATTCGGTTCTAGTTTTGCCGCTTCAATTTCATCCAGCTGAAACTGGATCAAATCGAGACGATGGGCCATTTCTTGTTCATTTTGCGAAAATTTGTTTATTTTTCTTTTTAATTGATCATATTTCTCATAAAGCTCCCTATAAACTGCTTTTGCAGAGCTGATTTTATTTCCGCCATACTGGTCTAGTAATGCTAAATGATTTTCTTCATTCATTAATTCCTGGTTATCATGCTGACCATGTATATCGACCAGTGTTTGTCCGACCTCTCTTAAAATCGCAATTGTTACGAGCTTGCCATTAACTCGGCAAATACTTTTCCCTGTTTCTGAAATATCTCTCCGTAAAACAACCATACCGTCACCTATATCAATGCCAAACTGCTCACATTTTTCATATACAGTATGCTTCTCATCATCAAGTAAAAAAAGCCCTTCAAGCTCTGCACGTTTTTCTCCATAACGAACAAATTCTGAAGAACCCCTACCACCTGCGAGTAAATGAATGGCATCAATAATAATCGATTTTCCAGCACCGGTTTCACCTGTTAAAACGGTTAATCCCTTTTCAAAAGAAATCGTTAATGATTCAATTATTGCAAAGTTTTTTATCGTTAATTCCGCTAACAAACGAAGTCACACCTCTACTTTTTATTACAGCATTTCTAAAAAGCGTTCTGTAATCATTTCTGTATCGTTATCTGTACGGCAAATAATTAGTATTGTGTCGTCACCGCATATCGTCCCTAAAATTTCATCCCAGTCTAACTTATCGATTAATGCTCCAATCGCATTTGCATTTCCTGGCAATGTTTTCATAACAAGCAGATGCCCCGCGCTGTCTATTTTCACGAATGCATCCATTAAAGCACGTTTTAATTTTTGTAAAGGATTAAATCTTTGATCAGCCGGCAAGCTGTATTTATATCTTCCATCCGTCATCGGTACTTTTACGAGATGCAGTTCCTTAATATCACGTGATACTGTCGCTTGTGTAATGTTATAACCGATGCTTTTTAAAATATCAACTAATTCGTCCTGTGTTTCAATCTCATTATTCGTAATAATTTCACGAATCTTTATATGTCTTTGTCCCTTGTTCATTATCTACTTTCCACCGTCCAAGTTTTACTCATTTTTTTGTATTTTTATACTTTATATTGTAGATGAAAATATGGAAAAAGTACAGTTTACACATGATTTAAACGAAATAAAGGAATAATAGTGATCACTATTATTCCTTTTTCTTTAATTGCTGATGCGCTTCTTCTACAATTTCTCTGATCGTTTTTGGGATCTTATTTATACCAGTTTCCTCTGAACCATTCCAATGAAGATGGAGTAAAAATTCGATATTTCCATCCCCTCCCGTAATCGGCGAAAAGGAAAGATTTAAACAATCGTAACCTTGGACTAAAGCAAAATTCGTAATCTCTTCCACAACCGATTCATGGATTTTAGGATCACGAACAATTCCTTTTTTACCTACCTGGTCCTTCCCTGCCTCAAATTGCGGTTTAACGAGGGCAACACAATCGCTGCCGGCTACTAATATTGTTTTTAAAACAGGTAATATTAATTTTAAAGAAATAAAGGAAACATCAATAGATGCAAATTCCGGCATTCCTTTTTCTAAATCGGCAGGTGTTGTATAACGGAAGTTTGTCCTTTCCATAACGACAACACGCTCGTCTTGCCTTAGCTTCCATGCGAGCTGATTATAGCCGACATCCAGCGCATATGATAGTTTTGCACCATTTTGGAGAGCACAATCAGTAAATCCACCGGTAGAAGAACCGATATCAATCATAATCTTATCTTTCAAATCTATTTCAAACTGTTTTAAAGCTTTTTCAAGCTTTAATCCGCCTCTGCTTACATATGGAAGGACTTTTCCCTTTATTGTCAATTCTGTATCTCTTAATACTTTTTCTCCCGGCTTATCGAGCCTTCCTTCTTTTGAATAGACTAGCCCTGCCATAACAGCACGCTTCGCCTTTTCCCTTGTTTCAAAAAACCCGTTTTCAACGAGGAGTATATCTAATCTCTCTTTTTTTACACTCATGAACCAAACGCCTTTTTCTCATGTTTTGGGATTATCGTTAAAATGCGATCAACGATATGATCTTTTGTTAAACCAATTTCTTCTAACAGCTGTGAAACACTTCCATGTTCGATAAAACGATCAGGTATTCCCATTCTGTCAATTTTCAGATTATACATATGCTGATCATGAGCAAACTCAATGACAGAACTGCCAAATCCGCCTTGTAATACTGCTTCCTCAACTGTTAAAACAGGAATATTTTCAGCAAAAATTCCCGTTAGCATTTTCTCATCAAGCGGCTTTAAGAAACGTGCATTCACAACGCGTACAGAGACACCTTGCTTTGCTAATTGCTCTGCTGCTGCTAAAGACATGCCAATTGTCGTTCCGAATGTTAAAATAACTGCATCACGGCCTTCTTTTAACACTTCCCACGTACCGATTGGAATTTCTTTTAACTCCTCGTCCATTTTCACTCCTAAGCCATTCCCTCTAGGATAACGTAAGGCGATTGGACCATCGTTATATTTTAATGCAGTATTCACTAAATGCTGTCCTTCATTCTCATCTTTCGGCATCATTAAGACGATATTTGGAATATGTCTTAAGAAAGCAATATCGAACACGCCTTGATGTGTTTCTCCGTCTGCACCAACTAGACCAGCACGGTCAATACCGATAAATACATTCAAGTTTTGACGACAGATATCATGGACAACCTGATCATATGCTCTTTGTAAAAATGTTGAATAAATCGCAAAAAACGGTTTCATATTATGAATAGCAAGTCCAGCTGCCATCGTTGCAGCATGCTGTTCTGCAATTCCTACATCATACATTCTTTCAGGAAATTCACTTTGAAATCCTTCCAGCTTCGAACCGATCGGCATAGCTGGCGTAATTGCAACGATCCGCTCGTCCTCCCGAGCCAGTTTCCTTACTGTTTCACTTACAAGACTGCTCCATGAAGGGGCAACAACCTTCGGTTTAACAAAATCACCTGTTTCAATCTTATAAGGTCCTGTACCGTGCCATGTCCCGACTGTATCTAATTCTGCCGGCTTATATCCTTTTCCTTTTTTCGTAATAACATGGAGAAGAACAGGTCCTTTCGTTTTCTTCGCATATTGTAGATTTTCCAGTAGATTTTCATAATTATGACCATCAACAGGACCTAAATAAGTAAAGCCTAATTCTTCAAAGAAAACACCTGAAACAAGTAAATATTTAAGACTGTCTTTCACTCTTTCAGCAGTTGCTGCCAGTTTCCCGCCAACAGCCGGGATCTTCTTCAGCAAGTACTCTAACTCGTCTTTCACCCAATTATATTTCCCTGCAGTACGCAGTCTGCCAAGCACATTATGAAGTGCACCGACATTAGGAGCAATGGACATTTCATTATCATTTAAAACAACAATCACATCTTTTTGTTCATGTCCGATATGATTTAAAGCCTCTAACGCCATTCCGCCTGTTAACGCACCGTCTCCGATAATTGGAACAATATATTCATCTGCCTTCTTTAAATCCCTTGCAACGACCATTCCCATTGCTGCAGATAAAGATGTGGAGCTATGTCCTGTTTCCCAAACATCATGTTCACTTTCGTCCCTATTTGGAAATCCGCATAACCCTTTATATTGTCTAATCGTATCGAATTCACCAGCACGTCCAGTAAGAATTTTATGAACATATGACTGATGCCCAACATCCCATAATAATTTATCTTTTGGACTGTCAAACACTTTATGCAAAGCAACTGTCAATTCAACAACACCAAGATTCGGACCAATATGGCCGCCAGTTACCGAATTTTTTTCAATTAAAAATTTTCTTATATCTTCACTTAGTTCTTCTAATTCTCTAATTGATAATGCTTTTAAAAAAGCTGGGTCTTTAATGGATAGAAGATCCAAATGGATCACTCACTTTCAATTTCAGTTTAACGACTAGCCAGCATCCTAATAAAAGGGACCAACATCGTTGTTTGTTAAAATAATTAACTTTCTACAACATCTATGAACAAGCTTCCATTTATTTAGTATGCCTTTTATTTTAACCCAAATCACTTTCATTGGAAACCTTTATTGCTTTTATCGATCATTAGCTCCATATTTAGCTTATGACTGGAATAGGCAAAAGAGTCTTGTCCTTATCCAATTTCATTTTACTGAAAACAGAAGAACTGTTTATCTCAGCCTTAACGGGCAGTATG
>NZ_BCVG01000153.1 GCF_001591625.1 Metabacillus fastidiosus NBRC 101226 | reverse complement strand
TCCTCTTTTTGATTCACATACTTCCCGGCTGAAATTTCATTGATGCCTAATCCCTTTTGTTCTATTTTTTTCTAAAAGGACATATTCTCATAATAGGTTCGACAACAGTAGAAGGGGGAACCAATGTGAGTGTATATCGTTTATTAGCTTTAAACATTGATGGCACATTGCTTCGATCAAATGGTCGCCTCCAGCCATCGACGAAGGAAGCTATCCAATATGTTCAAAAAAAGGGTGTAGCAGTTACACTTGTGACGAATAGACATTTTCAATCAGCAAGAAAGCTTGCGAAAGCATTAAAGCTAAAAACCTTTTATGTGACGCATGGCGGAGCATTTATTGCGAATAAACTTGATGATCCTTTTTTTGAGAAGAGGATTTCTGAAGAAAAAACATTCAATCTAATTCAAGTATTAGAAAATTATAATTGTCATATTAGGGTTGTTCATGAAAGGTTTTCAATAGGTAATAAGAAGAAAACTCCTGATAATATGGTGAATAAGACATTGTTGAACACATCTGATACAATTTTTTATCCGCTTCAATTTGTTGATTCATTAGGTGATACATTATTAGATGAACCAGCATCAGCTCTAAAGATAGAAGCCGTTTTTAATGATGAGGAATATAAGAGAGAAGCAGCAGAAACAATTCGGGCTGCATTTGAAGATATTGATTTAAAGATGATTCAGCCGAAAAAACTGGAGCTTGTTGCAAAAGGTGTATCAAAGGAAAATGGTTTGCGTACTTTAGCAAGGCATTTAAATATTCCGATGGAAGAAATAGTAGCGATTGGGGATTCTATTGATGACCTCGATATGATTTCGCAAGTAGGTTTAGGGGTAGCCATGTCAAATGCTCCATTTGAAGTGAAAAAGGCTGCTGATTGGGTAACACGCACAAATGATCAGCAAGGTGTAGAATACATGGTGAAAGAACATTTTCGTAAACAGCAAAGAATTGATTTTTTACAAAAAATTAAAATAAAGAAATAATAAATAAGGGAGGTTGTTCCAAAAGGGTAAAAAGTAACCCTTTTGGAACAATCTGCCGAAAGGTCCTAGGTCTTGTTATGGAAATCCAGTAAAATCAAGGATTTGGTGACAGGACCTTTCAGCTTTTAAAACTTATTGGACAGCCTCTGGAAAGCCCCTTCATGGAAATCGGTTAAGATCAATGGATCGTGCTAAGGGGGCTTTTCAGGCTTCACTTGCTATAAGGGAATTATCGAACAGCCCCTAGCACGTTGAAGCTTAGTTTGATACACTTATAGGAGTTTTCAAAAAACAAAATTAAAGGTGATTTTTAAAGTGAAAGTTTATATAAAAGGTGTGGAAGATGAGAGATTCCACAGACCAATAAGATTAATTTCTAATTTATTTTTCGAAGAAACAGAATTAAGCTTTCAGAAGGAAGGAACCGAGCTCGAAGCGGTTTTTCAAATTGAAGACAATGGTCATTCAGTCTTCATTTACGGTCAAGTAACGGATGAAAGTGGGAAAGTATGTAAAGCAGAACGTGAAAAAGATTTAACCGGCTTTACAGATGAAAAAGAACGTTTTAAACAAATAAAAAATACACTTTCTTTTGTTTATTTAACGGTCTTGCAAGAGTATACAGGGATTGTGCAGAAATGGGGTATTTTAACCGGTATTCGTCCGACGAAGCTTTATCATAAGAAGCGTCAGGAAGGTTTGACCGAAGAAGAAATTTTTAAAATGTTTAAAGAGGAGTATCTTATTCATGATGAAAAGATCAGGCTTATGCAGCAAATTGTTAACCGTCAGTTAAAAGCTGTGCCTGATTTATATTCTTTAGGTGATGAAGTGAGCATTTATATAGGTATTCCATTTTGCCCGACAAAATGTGCTTACTGTACATTTCCTGCCTATGCAATTAATGGGAGACAGGGATCTGTTGACTCGTTTTTGGGTGGACTTCATTATGAAATTGGTGAGATCGGACGCTGGCTAAAGGATAATAATATAAAGATTACGACTGTTTACTATGGCGGTGGTACACCGACAAGTATTACAGCAGAGGAAATGGATATGCTTTATGAACAAATGATTGAATCTTTTCCTCATTTGGAACATATAAGAGAAATAACAGTGGAAGCGGGAAGACCTGATACGATTACACCTGAAAAGCTTGATGTTTTAAATAAATATAAAATTGACCGGATCAGTATTAATCCGCAATCATATATCCAGGAAACTTTAAAAGCGATCGGCCGTCATCATACAGTGGAAGAAACGATTGAAAAATATCATCTTGCAAGAAAAATGGGCATGAATAATATTAATATGGACTTAATTATCGGTCTCCCTGGTGAAGGTGTCGCTGAATTTGATTATACATTAGCAGAAACAGAGAAGCTGATGCCTGAATCATTAACAGTACACACTCTGTCATTTAAACGTGCATCAGAAATGACAAGAAATAAACAGAAATATAAAGTGGCAAGCCGTGAGGAAATTACAGAAATGATGGACAATGCCGTGCAATGGACAAGCTCACACGGCTATACGCCATATTATTTATACCGTCAAAAAAATATTTTAGGAAATCTTGAAAATGTTGGCTATGCACTCGAAGGACAGGACAGTATTTACAATATTATGATTATGGAAGAACAGCAGTCGATTATTGGACTTGGATGCGGAGCTGCGAGTAAATTTATTGATCCAAAGACAGGAAAGATTATGCACTTTGCAAATCCAAAGGACCCGAAATCTTATAATGATGGTTTTGCTGAATATACGGAGAAGAAGATTGAGATATTGAATGAAATGTACTCTCGCTCATAAGGAGCGGGAGTTTTTTTGAAGACAAAATTTAAGAATCAGAAATTTGGACTAAACTTATGCAGTCTTTGGTCATATGGGGGAGGAAAATGAAGCTCGTTTTTCTATAACGAGTGCTTATCTTCGAGATTTCATTTATATGTGCGAAATAGCTAATGTATCTTCGGAAAATGAGAAATCTCGATTATTAGACAAAATACAGTGTATATCAATAATCAATTACATCCAGAAAAATCAAATTATATTTATATATCTGAAACATTTACTAGATTCAGACGTATATAAATGGAAAGGGAGGCAGAGGACATGGTATTGCATATTGAAAATGTAACGAAAAGGTTTGGGCAATTTACTGCGGTGGATAATTTAACTTTATCCGTTCCAGAACGGGAGATGTTTGGTTTTCTCGGGGCTAATGGTGCTGGAAAGACGACGACATTTCGGATGATTCTAGGTTTACTCAGTACAACAGAAGGAGACATCACTTGGAATAATCAAAAGATAACATATGAAAATAGTAATGAAATAGGCTATTTACCAGAAGAAAGAGGGTTATATCCGAAGCTGAAGGTAGAGGAGCAATTAGTCTATCTTGCCAGATTAAAAGGAATGGAAAAAAAATTAGCAAAGAAAGAGTTAGAAGAATGGCTGGAAAGATTTAATGTACCAGAGTATATGAATAAAAAAATTGAAGAGCTTTCGAAGGGGAATCAGCAAAAAATTCAGTTTATTGCTGCTGTATTGCACCGTCCTAAACTGCTTATACTTGATGAGCCATTTAGCGGATTAGATCCGGTTAATGTGGAACTATTAAAAAAATCGGTTATTGAATTAAAAGAAAAAGGTACGTCGATTATTTTCTCGAGTCATAGAATGGATCATGTCGAGGAGCTCTGTAATCATCTTTGTATTATGCATCATGGTCAGCCGGTTGTTCACGGTTCACTTAAAGATATTAAGAGAGCTTTCGGTAAAAAGAATGTTATTGTACAAGCTGATTTTGATCTGAGTTTTTTAGAAAATATCCCAGGTGTTGTGAAATTGAAAAAGATTGCAGATAAGATGGAGCTACAAATAGAAAATGAAGAGGTTTCTCAGAGGATCTTCCATGAATTAGGGCAAAAAGGATTTGTAAGGCAATTCGCCTTAGAAGAACCATCATTAAATGATATTTTTATCGAAAAAGTAGGTGCCTCATATGAATAAATTTTGGCTTATTTTAGGTCAGACTTATTTAAATAAAATAAAAACAAAATCTTTTATTATTACAACAGTAATCACATTGCTTCTTATGCTGGGAGTTACAAATATTGATCGTATTTTCCAAGCTTTCGAGAATGAAGATGAAGTGAAATCAAAGATAGCTGTTATTGATGAATCTGGTAAATTGTTTTCATTATTTAATGAGAATATGAGTGAGTTAGATAAGAAGATACAGATTGAGAAAGCAAAAGAAAATGAGTCGGAACTGGATAACAGAGTACTAGATGGTGATATTGACGGCTATGTCATACTGTCAAGTGCAGGGAATGAAATTATTAGAGGTACATATAAGTCGATGTCAATGACGGAAACAGATATTCCTTATACAATTGAGCAGGCACTTCAGCAAGTTAAAATTAAAATCGGCTCAGAGAAATTAAATTTAAATTCAGCACAGCTCGATCAATTATTTTCTCCAGTTTCACTTAATAAAGTAGCCCTAGAAGAAAATGCAAAATCAGAAGAGGAACTAAATCAAGCAAGAGTACTTGTCTATATTTTATTATTTATTATTTATTTCTCTGTCATTTTCTATGCCAGTATGATAGCAATGGAGGTGGCAACAGAGAAATCGTCAAGAGTGATGGAAATATTAATTTCAAGTGTGTCACCGGTTCAGCATATGTTTGCTAAAATTTTAGGAATCGGCTTATTAAGCCTAACACAGTTAGTTTTAATTCTAATTGTTACGTTTGGATCATTAAAAGCTAATTTAAGTAATTTGCAAAACATGGCAGGAGGATTTTTAGGATTTTCTGACCTTCCGGCATCTACATTTATTTACGCAGGTATTTTCTTTTTACTCGGATATTTCTTGTTTGCAACACTCGCCGCATTTTTAGGTTCATTAGTTAGCAGAATAGAAGATGTAAACCAGATGATTACACCTATGACTCTATTAATTGTAGCTGCTTTTATGATTGCTATGTTCGGTTTAGGAAACCCGGAGGCACCTTTTATTACAATCACATCATATATTCCATTTTTTACTCCAATGATTATGTTTTTACGGGTAGGGCTACTAAATTTACCGTTTTGGGAAATTGCATTGTCCATTGGAATTTTGTTAGGGACAATCATATTATTAGCAGTAATCGGGGCACGTATTTATAAAGGAGGAGTCCTTTTTTACGGAAAAACACCTTCATGGAAAGATGTAAAGAAAGTATTAGAATTAACGAAGAAAGATTAAAATAGAATAGCCTTTTTTAAAAAAACGGGGTTGTCCGATAAGTCCCTAATAAGTTTTAAAAGCTGAAAGGACCTGTCACTAAATCCTTGATTTTACTGAATTTTGATAACAGGGCCTGTCAGCAGGGTGTCCCAAAAGGGTTGCTTTTTACCCTTTTGGGACAACCTCGTTTTTATTTAGTAATTCTTCCACGCCTTCTCATACTTCTCAAGTATAATCGGACGCATGAGCGTATTAATTTCAAGTGAGACAGGATTTCCTTTTTCATCAGTTATCTTTTGATCGATATCTTTTCCGAAGCTTGTTAAACTTTTCAGAACATCATTTGTCAGAAATTTAGTTTCTGTTGAAATTTCCGCTTCCTCAAGTTTAAATGACTCTCTTCTTGCAAGGACAAATCCCCAATCACCGAAGCTTGGTATATCGACATGAAGATTTTCTGTAAATAAGCCTGCTTCCTTGACCGTTTCATCAATTGTCCAATATACTTCTGTTGCAAATGTCGGACTTGTTGATTGGATCATAATAGATCCGCCAGGGGCTAAGTGATTTCGCAACAGCTGATAAAATTCAAGCGTGTACAGTTTATTTAATGATTCATTATTTGGATCAGGAAGATCTACTAAAATGACATCATAAAATCGCTTTTTATTATTTTCCAAAAACTTAAATGCATCCTCATTTTTAATATGTACCCGTTTATCAGCAAATGCATTTTCATTCAGTGTAATGAGCTCATGATTTGTTTTTGCAAGCTTTACGACTGCTGGATCTAAGTCCACTAAAGTCATTGTTTTTATTTCTTTATATTTTTGCAGCTCTCTTAGTGCGAGTCCATCACCGCCGCCAAGGATAAGAATATGATCATGTTTCTTGACTGCTGCCATAGTAGGATGGACGAGTGTTTCATGATATCTGTACTCATCACTTGAGCTGAATTGCAATTGTCCGTCAAGAAATAATCTTAAATCTCCCTGTTCCTTCGTAAGAATAATTTCCTGATAATTTGTTTGTTCATAATAAATAATCGGATCTTTATAAAGTTTTTGCTGGAAAGAGAAAGCTGTTTCTTCCCCGAAAAACACACCGGCTATGAGGAAACATAAAATAAATATTCCTGCAGCAGCATGGCGTTTGAAAGTTTTTAGTTCCTTTTTAAAATAAAATAAAATCCATAAAGCGATTACGATATTAATAATAGCGACTAAGAAAGCAGTTTTTACAAGACCGAATTCCGGACGTAATATATAAACGAATAAAAGACCGCCTATTAATCCGCCAGCATAATCAGAAAAAAGAACTCTTGCAGTACTTTTTTCAAGAGTGACGCCAATTTCATTCGCTTTTCGAATTAAAATCGGCAGTTCAACCCCGGTTAATGCACCGACGATTAATGTGACAGAGTAGAGAAAGAAAGCATCTGTCCCAGAGCTTAAAAAGGCGGACACACCGAATAGTAAAAAGGTGGATGAGCCAGCGATAATTCCGAGCAAATATTCAATCCATACGAAAGAAAGAATTAAATTTTTTGTTACCTTTTCACTGATAGAAGCACCGATTCCCATTCCTGTTAAAAAGAGAGAGATTGTAAGTGTATATTGCTTCACACCATCACCGAGTAAATAGGAGCCTGCTGCACCGAATAATACTTCGAATATAATCCCGCATACAGAAACAATTCCTGAAGCCCAATAAATTGCTTTACTTTGTTTTAAACTTTTTTCAATCACAAAAATATTCTCCTCACTTTTATCTCAGCCTCAACGGGCAGTAAGACTCCCACTTCAAAGTTCTAAGAGTTTGAGGAAGTGAAGTGAGAGATCAACTGTCCGTAAAGATCC
>NZ_BCVG01000152.1 GCF_001591625.1 Metabacillus fastidiosus NBRC 101226 | reverse complement strand
AACTGATGAAGGCACAGTTGAAACACCAGTTGAGGATAATGGATCTTTTGATCAATGGGTAGATGGAACATATCAATTAATCGGTGATAATTACCAAAGCCTTGTTGGATACTATCAAACTCTCATTAATAACTACTTTAGTCAATTAGATTCACCACAAGTTTCTGAAGAAAAACCAGCAGAGCCGGTATTAGAGGCCCCGGTTGAGACTGTTGTGGAAAATGCAACTGATGCAGCAAGTACAGTTACAGATACAACGGTAACTCCTGAAGTTAATACAACAGAAAGCCAAGTTAGTTCAGAGATTGATGATACTCTAGAAAAAACAGATTTGAAAAATGATGTAGAACAAGTTTCAAATGAAGAAGCAATTTTAAATGCTCCATCTGAAGAGGGAAGCCAAGGCGAAAAAGAATCAGAACAAGTTTCAAATGAAGGAGCAGTTTCAAACATTCAACCTGAAGAAGGAAGCCAAGCTGAAAAAGAAGATGAGGTATCTGATAATCTCTCTGTTAAAGATAAATTAATTGGATATTATAAAGAAGTCGTGACTGCATATTCTAATTTTATGAAATTTTTAAGTTAATTTCGTTTTCACTACAGTAGCCGATCTAGTGAAATAAAATACGAGTGTTAAAGAAAAAATGTATCAATAATTCCAAAAGTAATCAAAATATGCGAGATGCTTGCAATTACGTCAAAGTCAAAACCTTTATATGCTGAATGCTGCACTGGATAGGTCGGAGGTTAACCTCCGACCTATTTTATTAATTTAGTAAAGAATCAAAAAGGGAAAATATATCTATTTAATCTTATATATCATTCTTATTTCCCCCAGAGGCTATAATTTTCCACTTATGTATAGATTGGTAAAAATCCAATATAAATAACAGTTTTTATCTTGATGACATAGTGAACCATTGCAAGTAATACAACACCCCTGCTCAGTCTATGGAAGTAATAACTCTCATTAACAAACGTGGAAGATATTCCGTTTACATTAAATGAGAAGGGATTTGTCATCTCACCAAAGATCGCAAGAACATCAGAATTTTGGATAGCGCATAAGGATACATTGGATGCCGTTTTTCCCAGTACAGTGATAAAGATGAAAACGTTAGATGGGTGGAGGGAAGTTACATTAGAGGAGACAGAAGAAATGTGGCCTTTATATTTCCCAACATATCGTCATATTAATAAAATAATAGATGCTCCACTTAATAAAAAGTTCACAGTGAAGTTTTCACAGGAACTTAATGAGCAGACTATAAGTAAGGATAATATAGAGCTTATTGAAAAAGATACTGGAGAACGTATGCCAATCCAATTTAATTTACTAAATAAGAAGTATGTCGAGGTAGTTCCCGAATTACAGTTAAAACCGGAAACTTCCTATTGGTTAGTTGTACACTCTGATGGTATACAAGCTAGAAATAAAAATAAATTAAAACAGGGGGTTATCGCTGAAGCAGTGACTGTATCGCAACATTAAAATAATAATTTACATAGTGGTTGGCGGTACTCTAAGAAGGGGATATCTCATAATTTAATTTTTTAATTTAGAGATGTCTCTTTTACAATTTAGCACACGAAAATATTCTATTATCTAAAACCCCCTCATATTTCACCATTATATTGAAATGTTGAATCATCACTTTGTAAAGTTCAGTGTCACTATACTCTGAGTACTGGAATTCAGGCATTGAATTGTTTTGAAAGGTAGATTGTTGTTGCATGAGAATTTTTATATCTTTAAAGCCAGTCTGTTCAAATAGATCTATCCAATTTTTCTCCATAAGAATGGAATCTAATCCATAAAATTGTTTAATTTCCTCTTCGTTAATTGTCTCAAGCTGTTGATTAACGGTAAGTTCATTTGCAAAAAAATGTCCCCTTTTTTTTAATAATCGAAATATCTCTTTAAGAGATGCAGGTTTATTTACAAAAGAAAGAACAGATTCAGAAATAATAAAATCAAATTCCTCATCTTTTAATGGGAAATTTTCTATTGAGGCTTGAATAATTTTCACTGGTAATTGGTGTTTAGCCATTCTGTTCTTTGCTTTTTCTATCATTAGTGGATTGATATCCATTCCAGTTACTTCTGCTCCATATTGAGTAGCTAAATAGGCGGCTGTTTGGCCAGTACCACACCCTACATCTAAAATCCGAGAAGTTTCATTAATATTTTCTGTTTCGAATATTTGCTTTGTTAGATTAATACCGCCGGGATGTGCCCCGCCAATACCTAATTTGGACAAGAAATCTAAATATGTCGAAGTTCCCATTAAGATCACCCTCTTCTTCCATCATATTTGTATGAATATGAAAATCGAAATAAGATGGTTCCTGCCAAGTATTAGATCGATTTAATTTGGTGAAGAAATTCTCATCTTGTTTAAATGTTAGCTGTTAGTAGGCATATATTCTAGTTGTAAGTAAATTTCCTTTATGTCCTAATCAACGGAAGAATACAAATCATATGTTAGAGAGGAAAGATGATGGAATAGAAGGCTAACAGGGAGGTGAGTATATGCCATTTTTCCCGCCAAATCCAGGAAGGAGACCGTTTCCCCCAGGTCATAGACAACGTGTTCGACCAGTTCCTCCGTTTAGAAGACAACCTGGTTATTTGTTTTCTCCGAATCAGAATCAACAAGCACCAGCTTCTAAAATCCAAGGACTATCAGGTAATTTAAACAAAATGATGGGGCATGTAGGAAAGGTAACAAATGGGGTTAATATGATAAGACAAATAGGTTCTATTATTTCGTTATTTAAATAATTTGTAAAAATTTGAGATGATATTTTAAAGAATAACAGTAGAAAAAGAAATCATTATAAATAATAGCACAATGGATAATTTAAATTTAACAGCCCTGAACCATTTTCTTAGGTTCAGGGCTAATATTATTGTTCACGTATCCAGAAACGATCTTGTGCAATTCCTTCGATAAATTTCATAATATCCGTTTGCAAGAGATCATACACACCTTCTGTCTTTAAACTTACGCGGCTCTGATTTAATGTTTGATGATCGGAAAGGGCAACAGCCAGTGGTTTACAATGTTTAAAAGTTGTCTCAATGAACTCTAAAACAGGCGGTTGGATAGCGGATTTATTATTGATTAATAAAGCCGCATCAAAAAGACTTGGATCAGCTGTATCAAAGGTTTCTGTTATTTTCAAATTATTTTTTAGAGAACCTATCTTTGCAGCTATAATACTGTAATTTAATTTATGCTCTGTTAACACTTTTAACCAATCTGTTAATTGATCAGTATCCGGTTGTCCATTTAAGAGGACAGCGACACTTTTTGTATCAGGTTTGTAAATAGTATTCACCATACTGAGTGCAGGAGATTTTTTAGTAGATTTGGATTCAAGATTTTCTTTCGGCAGTTCGGCATTAATATTATTTGCTACTTCTTCAGCCACTCTCCGGTCAATATGATTTAAGAGAACAACTGCATTATTTTTTACTAGATCTGATTTGCATTTACCAAGCTCGAAGCTAAATGCGCTGATGAGATGTCTTCGTTCATGTGGAGCAAGACTGTTATAAAATAACTTTGCTTGGGAGTAGAAATCAAGGAAGCTTTCACTGCGGCCTCTGATTTTCCGGCCTTCTACTTTTTCCTGATAGTGTTCGTATCCTCCCTGATCAGCTGGTACAGGCTCAGGCTGATTGTTATTTAAGCCATTACGATGATAGCTTGTTTTTCCATGGTGAATAGTCATTTGGTGCATCCCGTCCCGCTGGTTATTATGGAATGGGCATACTGGCTGATTAATCGGAATCTGGTGGAAATTAGGTCCGCCAAGACGGCTTAACTGAGTATCTGTATAAGAAAATAGACGTCCTTGTAAAAGAGGATCATTGGAAAAATCAATGCCAGGTACAACATGACCCGGATGGAAAGCCACTTGCTCGGTTTCTGCAAAGAAATTATCAACATTACGATTCAATGTCATTTTTCCAACTATTTTTACAGGTATTTCTTCTTCTGGCCATAATTTCGTAGGATCTAAAATGTCGAAGTCAAATTTAAATTCATCTTCTTCCGCAATTACTTGCAAGCCGAGCTCCCATTCTGGATAATCGCCTTTTTCAATTGCCTCATATAAGTCCTGGCGGTGGAAGTCAGGGTTTTTACCAGCAGTTCTCTGTGCTTCATCCCATACTTGGGAGTGCATACCAAGCACAGGCTTCCAATGGAATTTTACGAAATGTGCTTTGCCAAGAGTGTTTATAAGACGGAAAGTATGTACGCCAAAGCCCTCCATCATCCTTAAACTGCGTGGAATGGCACGATCGCTCATGAGCCACATAATCATATGGGCTGATTCGGGGTTTTGACCAATGAAATCCCAAAATGTATCATGGGCACTCGCCCCTTGTGGAATTTCATTATGAGGTTCTGGTTTAAGAGCGTGTACAAGATCAGGGAATTTTATAGCATCTTGAATAAAAAATACAGGCATATTATTTCCGACTAAGTCAAAGTTTCCTTCATCGGTATAAAATTTAACTGCAAATCCCCGCACATCACGCACCGTATCACTTGACCCTTTTGAACCCTGCACTGTTGAGAAACGTGTAAAAACAGGTGTAGTTTTAGAAGTGTCAGTTAGAAAATCGGCTCTTGTATATTGTGATAAAGATTCATAAAGCTGAAAGATACCGTGAGCACCTGTGCCGCGTGCATGAACAACTCTTTCAGGAATGCGTTCATGATCAAAATGTGTCATTTTTTCACGGAAATGGAAGTCTTCCATCAGTGTAGGTCCTCTTAAACCAGCTTTCAGAGAAAATTCGTCTTCTGCTACCTTTAATCCTTGGTTTGTAGTTAAACCAGCTTTCTGTTCATTATCAATAGTAAAATTCTCTAATTGTGAAGTCTTCTTATTTTCCATTTGTAAGCCTCCTCATAAATGGTATAGTCCCATTATGAATACCCGCTTCTCTTGTTCAATAAAACATTACAAGCTCTATAACCTTTTTCAATGAAAATTTTGGAATAGTATTTTGATAAGAAATAGATAAGCTGAAAAATATATTAAGAATACCTCATGAAATTATCTAATATGTTGTACAGCTTCTCAGGAAGAGGCTGTTTTTTAAGTATCCTGATAATAGAGTCATTAGCACCATACTTCATTAAGTGTCCGTAAAGCAGGTCGGCTTTTTCATTTTTATCCATAAGAACGTATGCAGTATACCAAGCTTCTGGACTGCTTATTTTAATACCATTCCAAATGGAGGTGGGGCTATAAGGTATGCTGCAAGCACCTTTATTTGAATAGATGGAAAACTTATTAATAAATTCAAATTCAGTTTTTTCTATTATTACTCTTAATTTATAATCAGTAGCATATGGATAGGATCCTGTTTCAAAACTTTCAATTGAGTAATCTCTTAAGAGGCTGATTAACTGGTCTGCAGGTATTTCTAAAGTAATGTCCCAGTCATTGACTGTGTGAACTAAATTCAATGAATAAAGCAACCCACTGCCACCAAGGGAGTATTGAATGTTTTCAGATTCCAACAGATTTACAACAGTATTTAAATGTTTTAATTTAGACTCCAACAATAAACCCCACCTCATTTTTCTATATTATACCATGGAACTTATTGGGTTTATCTAGTGCATAATGAGTTCTGAAGAAATACTTATTACTTTTTTCAGCTGTTCGCTTAGGGATTAAAAGCATAAAATTACCCTTCTTTTTGAAAAAATCGTAATAATTATGATTTAAAAAATCCGATTGCAGCTTTACTAAAATGAATAAATGGCTGAATAGATATTCATCTTATAGTTTTACTTAATAATTAAAAAGTCATTGGCAAAGAATAGCTATTAATAAAGAAATTAAAATAATAGGAGAAGAAAAGAATGACTCATCTATTTGAATTGCCGGCATTAATGATATTAGATGTACAGAAAGGATTTGATGACCCTTATTGGGGCAAAAGAAATAATCCTCAAGCTGAGGAGAATATGGCAAGGCTGTTGGCGGAGTGGAGACAGAGGAAAGGTACAGTTATTTACTCAAAGCATTTATCCGTTCAGCCTAAATCACCGCTTCATCATAAGAATAAAGAGGGTACGGAGTTTAAGGAAATTATAAAACCGACTGATGGAGAAATAATTTTTACGAAAAGTGTCAATAGCGCATTTATCGGGACTGAGCTTGAACCCTATTTAAGTGAAAATCAGATTAAATCAGTTATAATAACAGGTCTTTCCACACAACATTGTATTTCAACGACTGTTCGAATGAGCGGAAACCTAGGCTATGAAACATATGTTGTATCTGATGCTATTGCTGCTTTTGAAATTACTGATCATAATGGTAAAACCCATAAAGCAGATACTGTTCAAGAACTGGAACTGGCAATGCTTCATAAAGAATTTGCAACTGTTTTAACTGTGGATGACATATTAAATCAATTAAATAATAAATAGAGCGCAGAATTTTTCAAACCGCGCTTTTCTCTATTTATTAGATTTTTGAGAGATATGAAGATGGTGAAAGGGACATTTTGATAAGGAAGTGTCATCATCCCTTAGGAAGTATTGCTTCCATTCAAAGTTATTTTCAACTCCGTAACTATTCAAATCTGGATGAATAGAGGTAGCATCGTATTTAGATAATCGTTTTCTTACTTGTGTTTTTATATTTTTAGCATATGTTTCAGATTTATTGAATTCTTTCAATACCCATCTAGGGGTAATAGCGAGCATCATTGTATCGAAATGCCTACTCTCGCGATTCTCATGTACTGGTGTAGCACAATACATAAAAAATTTCCCCCCATGGAAACAAAATTCCCAGATAGAATTGTTCGGATTAGTTGGAATATCATTCGGCCAATCCACCTTATCGATTGCAGATAAACGATTTAACTGCTGCCAAAATAATTGTTCGAACTGTTCAATCGAATAATTATTCTTTATATGATGAGGAATTTTATAGAAAACAATGAGGGAAGTATATTTTCCAAATTCCTTAGAAGATGTACTGAATTCTTTTAGTAATTCAGCAAGCTCATATATTGTTGAAGCTTCTTCCGGATTTCCTATAAAACCATAACGAAGATGGTTCAGTGTAAATCCGATGGTAGCTGGTATACAAGGAAACGGCTTCTCTTTATCTGTCATTTTCGCTTCGAAATTTTCAAGCGCTTCTCTTTCCCATTTCATAAGCTCATTCCGATTAGTGCTATCATCCTTATATAAACCTTTGATAATAATCACCTCACAATAGCTTCTACACTATATTCAGGAAAGTAATTTTAAGGTAGATGTCCTATGTAAAATAGTCCGTAATTATTTTTTAAAAGTATATGGCCTATGTTCAATTCTTTCCTCAGCTGTTCAAAAAATAAAAAGCAAGAAAGATGTTAATAGAGGGTAGATAATAAAGTGAAACTTCTATCAGTGGGGGTTTTCGTACGTCCCCCACTGATAGTTAGTTGAGGCCCGTACGATACGGGTTACACATACCTTGCTCGCGTGAAGT
>NZ_BCVG01000151.1 GCF_001591625.1 Metabacillus fastidiosus NBRC 101226 | reverse complement strand
GGACTTGGGTATTCCTCCGTTTCGACATGATTAAATATATCATAGATAATGAAAGCATGTCAATAAAATTCAAGAATTTTTTTAATGAAGGATCTGTCTAAAAAAGTATACAAAGACAGATCCCTAAAAGTATTATTAACGGCTAATACGTTCTTTATTCCCCATATATGGTCTTAATACTTCTGGAATAATTACACTGCCGTCTTCTTGCTGATAATTTTCTAAGATAGCTGCTACTGTTCTGCCAACTGCAAGCCCTGATCCATTCAATGTATGAATATGCTCCGGCTTCCCTTTAGCATCACGTCTGAAACGAATATTCGCTCTGCGTGCTTGGAATGATTCAAAATTACTGCAAGAAGAAATTTCACGATATGTCCCACTGCTAGGCAGCCAGACTTCAATGTCATATTTCTTCGCTGCTGTAAATCCTAAATCAGCCGTACACATATTTAATACACGGTATGGTAAGCCTAGAAGCTGTAAAACTTTCTCAGCATTTGCTGTTAATTTTTCAAGCTCCTCATAAGAATCTTCCGGTTTCACAAACTTCACCAATTCCACTTTATTAAATTGGTGCTGACGAATAAGTCCTCTCGTATCACGGCCAGCAGATCCTGCTTCAGAACGGAAACAAGCACTGAATGCTGCATAATAAATTGGCAGCTGTTCTCCTGCTAAAATTTCATCACGATGCATATTTGTTACTGGAACTTCAGCAGTTGGAATAAGGAAATATTCTTCATCTGCAATTTTAAATGCATCCTCCTCAAATTTCGGAAGCTGCCCAGTACCAGTCATACTGTCACGATTCACAATATACGGAGGAAGAATTTCTGTATAGCCATGCTCATCAACATGTAAATCAAGCATAAAATTGAAAAGAGCACGTTCTAATCTTGCTCCAAGACCGCGATAAAAAACAAAACGGCTGCCTGTTACCTTGCTGGCACGTTCAAAATCTAATATTCCTAATTCATGGGCAATATCCCAATGTGGAATCGCCTCAAATGAAAATTCAGGAACACTACCCCATTTACGAATTTCAACATTATCATCCTCTGTCTCACCAACTGGGACGGACTCATGAGGGATATTCGGGATAGAAAGCAGTAAATGATCTAATTCATCTTCAATTACTCTTAACTGATCATCAAGCTCTTTAATCTTTTCCCCTACTTCTTTCATTTCATTAATTAAATGGTCAGCAGGCTGCTTCTCCCGTTTAAGAACAGCAACTTGAGATGATACTTCATTTCTTTTACTTTTTAATTGTTCAGTAGCTACAAGCAATTCACGTCTTTTTGCATCTAATTCTTCAAACTTGCCGATATCTGATAGTTCTTCTCCACGCTTTGTTAACTTTTGTTTCACTTCTTCAAAATTGGCACGTAAGTATTTAATATCAAGCATTATCTTCTCTCCTTTTTATTTTAAAAAATAAAAAACTCCCGTCCCTAAAAAGGGACGAGAGTTAACCCGCGTTGCCACCCTAGTTAAAAATACTAAAAGTATCTTTCACTTAATAGATAACGGCTAGTACCGGAACTGCATACTTTCTCATGATTTCAGCAATTCATTCAAGGATGGATTCACAAGGCTCTAACACCGGTTTACACCAGCCACCGGCTCTCTATAGAAAGAAACACTTATTACTAGTTCCTATCATCACGTTTTCATTATAAACATTTTCTCATACATAATTTACTAAAAGTCTTTACTAATTGCAATGTTTTTATGCGTTATTTTTAGATTCCTGTACCATTTCTAAAAACAACTTCGTCATACGATGATCATCAGTCAGTTCTGGATGGAATGAACAGCCTAGTAAATGTCCATGACGGGCTGCAACGATTCTTCCATTATGCTTCGATAAAATCTCAACATCTTCACCGACTTCAACAATATGAGGCGCACGGATAAACACTCCAATAAAGTCTTCACCAACACCAGTTATATTCAGCTCCGCTTCAAAACTCTCTTTCTGGCGTCCAAAGGAATTACGCTCAACAGTTACATCAAATACACCAACATGAGACTCTTCATAACCGACTACTTCACTTGCTAATAAAATAAGTCCGGCACATGTTCCAAACATCGGTTTATTTTCTTTTGCAAACTGTTTTAACGGTTCCATAAAATCATACTTATCAATAAGACGGCGCATCGTCGTGCTTTCTCCGCCCGGGATAATTAAACCGTCCAGTTCTTTGAGCTGTGCCGGTGTTTTAACGATAACACCTTCCGCACCGCATGCTTCAATCGATTGGATATGCTCTCTTACAGCACCTTGTAAGCCTAAAACACCGATTTTTAACATAATAGAAAACCCCTTCTAATTACCAGCCGCGCTCTTGCATTCTATGCTCAGGTAAAATGCTTGAAATTTCAATGCCTTTCATTGCTGTTCCAAGTCCTTTAGAAAGTTCAGCAATCAATTTATAATCTTGATAGTGAGTTGTCGCTTCTACGATAGAACGTGCAAATTTAGCAGGATTCTCTGATTTGAAAATACCAGAACCAACAAATACTCCATCAGCACCTAATTGCATCATTAAAGCAGCATCAGCAGGTGTAGCAACACCGCCTGCAGCAAAGTTAACTACCGGAAGTCTTCCTTCACGCTTAATTTGAAGTAATAATTCAAATGGCGCACCAAGATTTTTTGCTTCTGTCATAAGCTCATCAGTGCTCATATTAGCAACTTTGCGAATTTGTGCATTTACTTTACGCATATGGCGAACTGCCTCAACGATGTTACCTGTTCCAGGCTCACCTTTTGTTCTTAACATTGAAGCACCTTCAGCGATACGGCGAGTTGCTTCACCTAGATCACGGCATCCGCACACGAACGGTACAGTGAATTCACTTTTTAAAAGATGGTACTCCTCATCAGCAGGAGTTAGTACTTCACTTTCATCAATATAGTCAACCCCAAGTGCTTCAAGAACACGTGCTTCGACAATATGTCCAATTCTTGCTTTTGCCATTACTGGAATAGAAACCGCGTTCATTACTTCTTCCACAATTGTAGGATCTGCCATACGTGAAACTCCACCAGCAGCACGAATATCAGCAGGAACTCTCTCAAGTGCCATTACTGCAACAGCACCAGCTTCCTCCGCAATCTTTGCTTGTTCTGCATTTACAACATCCATAATAACGCCGCCTTTTTGCATTTCTGCCATGCCGCGTTTTACACGATCAGTACCTGTACTCATTTTTTATGTCCTCCCTATGTATTGTATTATTTCCTTAATTAGTAGGATTAGTATAAAAGCTAATAGACATACACTAGACTTATTTTATCCTAACTCTTTAAAAATTCCTATCAAAATTAATGGATTTTTCGCAATATATGAACAATCATTATTATTCCGATAAGAAAATACTAAAAACTCCCTAAAGAGGGAGTTTTTAAAACCAACTTTTAACAGTATCAGTGATACCATTCCAAATACCTGCGAAGAATCCACCGATGCTTCTCATTGTTAAAACAAACCAATTAGCTTTTTCAACAGCTTTTTCTGTAACAATATCAGTTTGCATTCCTTTATCTCCATCAAGGAATGATAATTTGTCACCTTTACCAGTATACTCAACAGTCATTGTTCCCACTTTTTCATTTTTCTTCAGCGGGGCAGTTAATTCTTTATTTTCTGTAAGTTTTTTATCATCAATATTAAATTTAGCCGTATAAGCTTTTTCTTCTCCATTTCGAACAACAAGCTTTAAAGCGTCTTTTGAATGAATTTTAACTTCTTTTTCTTTTCCTTTAACGACTGGAAGAACTGATTGATCTTTCACTGCATAATTTGCTTGGAAAACTTCTTGTACATTAAAGTTATTATATGCGTAATCTAACATTTTCTTCGTTTCTTGGAATCTTGCTGTGTGTAAACTGCTTCCTTTAGCATCACCAGCATTCATCACAACAGAAATAACACGCATTCCATTACGCTCAGCTGTCGCTGTAAAACAAGATCCTGCTGAAGATGTCGAACCTGTTTTTAAACCGTCTACACCTTCATATTCAAATAATAAGCCTTTTAACATCCAGTTCCAGTTAGGCATATTAATTTTATCATCTGTGCCCTCTCTAAAAACCTTCTTCGGCACACTTGCTACTTCTAGTACTTCAGGATAGTCTTTAAGAAGTCTTTGAGAAAGCTTTGCCATATCTCTTGCTGACATTTTATTTTCACTGTCTGCAGATGTCCCCTCTGGATGCATTCCTTGTAAATCTTTATTTTCAAGTCCAGTTGCATTGATGAATTCTGTATTTTTAAGTCCAAGTTCCTGAGCTTTTTCATTCATCATCTTAACAAAATTCGTTTCTGAACCAGCAACAATTTCTGCAAGTGCAATTGCAGCACCATTTGCTGAATAAATAGACATTGCTTCAAACAGTTCATGGGCGCTATATGTTCCGTCTTTTCTCAATGGTACATTGGAAAGATCTCTCTTTTGGGAAATTTTATAAACATAATCACTTGGAGTATATGTTTGGTCACTCTTTATTTTTTTCTTATCTAATGCTTCTAACACTAAATACTCCGTCATTACTTTTGCCATACTTGCAATTGGCAGTTTCTCATCAATATTTTTCCCGTAAAGAATAGTACCAGTTGAAGCTTCTACTAATATTGCAGCTTTAGCATTAATCGAAACTGGCTCACTTGCCGCATCAACCTGCTGAAATGGGAGAAATATTGTAAAAAATAACGTAATAGCTAAAAATGCAGCTAACACACGTTTAAAATGATTTTTATTCACTCCTCTTACCTCCACAATCAAATTATTATCTATGTAAATTCTAGTTATTTTTACAAAACACAATAAGAAAGATTTTATCATACATATTGGGAAAAAAATAGACAGAGTATAGCACTCTGTCCAAAAGTAAAATATTTGTCATATTTATAAGGTACAATTTCCTATTTAATTTATAGGGAATAGTTAGGGGATTCTTTTGTTATTTGAACATCATGCGGATGACTCTCTCTTAAGCCTGCTCCAGTCATTCTAATAAATTGAGAATTCTCACGAAGCTCCTGAAGATCTTTCGTACCACAGTAGCCCATGCCAGAACGAACTCCGCCAATCAATTGATAAATTGTATCTGCCAATGGTCCTTTGTAAGGAATTCTTCCTTCGATGCCTTCTGGAACGAACTTTTTATTATCTTCTTGGAAATAACGGTCTTTACTTCCTTTTTCCATGGCACCAATAGAGCCCATGCCGCGGTACACTTTAAAGCGTCTGCCTTGATAAATTTCTGTATCTCCAGGACTTTCTGAAGTACCTCCAAGCAAGCTGCCAAGCATAACAACATAACCACCTGCTGCAAGTGCTTTAACGATATCTCCAGAGTATTTAATACCGCCATCAGCTATAATGCCCACACCGTGCTTTCTAGCCTCTGTTGCGCAATCATAAATAGCCGTAATTTGCGGAACACCGACACCTGCCACAACACGAGTTGTACAAATAGAACCAGGCCCGATTCCAACCTTTACTACATTCGCTCCTGCTTCAATTAAAGCTTTTGTCGCTTCAGCAGTTGCTACGTTACCAGCAATAATATTTAACTGAGGATATTTATTACGGATATTGCTTACAGTGTTTAGAACACCTGCAGAATGTCCATGTGCTGTATCTACAACGATAACATCTACACTTTTTTCAACTAGCTTGTCTACCCTTAACATTGTATCTGCTGTTACTCCAACTGCAGCTCCAACTAATAAGCGTCCTTGCTCGTCTTTTGCTGAATTCGGAAATTCAATTACCTTTTCAATATCCTTGATCGTAATTAAACCTTTTAATTTACCTCCATTATCAACTAATGGAAGCTTCTCGATTTTATATCGTTGCAGAATATTCTCTGCTTCTTTTAATGTCGTACCAACTGGAGCTGTAACAAGATTTTCCTTTGTCATAACATCATCAATTTTTATAGAAAAGTCTTGAATAAATCTCATATCACGGTTTGTAATAATACCAACTAATTTTAACTCTTCCGGGTTATTTACAATCGGAACACCTGAAATACGATATTTCCCCATTAAATGCTCAGCATCAAACACTTGATGTTCTGGTGTTAAGAAGAATGGGTCAGTAATAACGCCACGTTCTGATCGTTTTACTTTGTCTACTTGCTCAGCTTGCTGCTCAATTGACATATTTTTATGAATGACACCAAGTCCACCTTGTCTAGCCATTGCAATTGCAAGTTCAGCTTCAGTAACAGTGTCCATTCCAGCACTAATAATTGGAATGTTCAATTTCAGTGTTGGTGTAAGCTCTACGGATAAATCAACATCCCTTGGCAATACTTCAGATTTAGATGGTACAAGCAGTACATCATCAAAAGTTAATCCTTCTTTTGAAAATTTTT
This sequence comes from Metabacillus fastidiosus NBRC 101226, assembly GCF_001591625.1. Taxonomy (GTDB): domain Bacteria; phylum Bacillota; class Bacilli; order Bacillales; family Bacillaceae; genus Metabacillus; species Metabacillus fastidiosus. The sequence continues at coordinate 1,136 of NZ_BCVG01000151.1, read as the reverse complement.
GTTCCCACATAGTAAATCCCCCTTTTTTCGGCAAAATATTATTAGTAGATTATCAACTGTACAAGCGACTGTCAAGGAAGTATGAAAATGTTGGAATATTTTGAATTTATATATAGGGGTGTTCTATACAAATGATGATTTCTCCTTGGGAAAATTTGCTTTCCTATCATTCAATCGAAACAGTACAAAAACGATTAGAAACGAAGTATAAAAACAATTCTTTTACTAATCCAAGTAGTTTAGCTTACGAAAACTGTTCCCGTTTTGTATATTTTTTAAAACACGGTGAAAATTTTTTCAACCAGGCAAATAAAGCTCCAACTTCTTTACAGCCGATGCTATTATTTTATGGACTTTCTCAACTTTTAAAAGCATGTCTTTTAATTAATGATCCTTTATATCCTGAAACTTCCACAGTATTAGCTCATGGAGTTTCAAGCAGAAAGCGAAAAAAACAAAATTATCATTTCTTAAAAGATGAAGTGAAAATACAAAGAAATGGATTTTTTTCGCATATTGCTACAAAGATGTTCGATATAAAAAATGTAGAAGCCGATAAATATTCGATGGAAGAATTATTTAAACAGCTTGCTGAGATGAATGATTTATTCCACTTCCATCATTCTAAGGTTACACATACAGCAGTAGACATAAATAAAGATTTTATTATTATTCCTCATCATGTAGCAGATCTATTTCATATGACATCAAACAGACTTGCTGAATTCCTAATGGAACGTTACAGCTTTTTATCTCTAGGACATATAAATGAGGAAGGGATACATTTAATACTGGAACAGAGCATACAATCGTTTAATTCAATCCCCTTTATGTATCATTTACAAGAAGATAAATATTACATCTCTACCTCAAGGGATTTCTCTAATTATATCCCTGAACTGCTTATACATTATTTACTTTTATATAATTTAAGCATGATTTCCCGATATGAAACAGAATGGTGGTATGACTTATTACTAAGTATGTCCAGTAATGATTATCCTTTTATTTTAAAGTATTTAGAAATTTGCAAAAGGAAAATCCCTCACTATATTTGGAAATATATTGACTCTGTAATTTCATAATTGGTTATATTTATATAATAAAATAACAACTGTTATTTCCGCACAAAAAAG